>JADGEF010000073.1 GCA_016744515.1 Marinifilaceae bacterium
GGGCATCGGCACTTTTTGCAACCTTACCCCAAACACATGCCAAAATCGATTTACTTACGTTACGTTCCGCTAACTTACTAAGTCTTCCTTCACACCCTATCGTTACCAATAGCGCACTTGACTTCGTATTGCCTTCCCTCCGATTGGGCGACTCAGTTGTCTTTCAAACTGACGGAAAAGTTTGCATGCAAGGCAAACAAAAAAACGAACCCTCACGAGCTCGTTTTATTATCTAATCCTTTTTTGCAGACAGATTTAGGATTTAGATGTTGAATAGTTTAGTTTTAGTGCATGAGCTTTTCTTAGTTGTTCTTTCACATCGGTGATAATACCCATTTTTGTTTCTTTGTTTGCTTTTAAGTTAACAACTGAATTTGGGTTTTTATCCAAAATGGGTTTCAGTTTCTCTGCCAGCTGGTTTATATCGCATGCCTTATCGTTTAAAAACACACCGTCATTAGTTACTTGTATTGCGATAGACGAGCTCGAATCTTTTTGACTCGAAGCTTGTGAAACTTTCTTAGGCACATTCGAGGAATTCCCTGTATTTCTGCTGGGAGGTGTTGAAATTCTAATGGGTACGATTCTGTCTATCTGAGAACGTTCAGTCTTATCTAATTGGAAATAAGCCTTGCCAAATAAGGCTTGAGCTTTCTCTTTTCTAACTTTAAGGTGAGCTCTACCAAGAGCCTTAAGTGTAAATTCGAAGCCAGATTTTGTTGTTCCTCTATCGTATTGATAAGAAATAACACCTTTGCTTATCTGTGTTTTATTACCACTAGGCAGACGTGTTTCGCTTACCTCTGGTCCCACTTTCCCCCAGTAGTCATTCCCTTTCAGAAAACTTATTACAATGGCTTCAAGCACCTCTCTTTTAGCAATTTGTCCATTGACTAGAAGAGCATCTTTCCGGTTTTGAAGAATTTGCAAAACATTCCTTTTTTTTATGCGAGATTCTGTTGATTTGGTACCTTCCTCGGCCATATTTGCATACTTAGTTACAATGCGACTATTTCGAGGTAGATTCTTCAAAGTCCATTGATTTAACCAAATCTCACTACTATCGGCTTGAATAATAAGAGGTGGTAGTTTATTGACCTCTTTAATAATTTCGGGCTGTGTAAAGGCCTGCAATAGCAGAAGCCCCATTGGCAAAAAGAGTAGTGCTTTTGCAACGCCCCATCGTTTAACTTGTTTCTTTTTCATCATTTTTAATCGTTTTGAAATTGAACCTTGTTTGAAATGATTTGCTGAAGCAAAACGTCTTTTGCCCACAGCTTTTTCTAAAATCAACAGTTGATATTGTGTTGCATCGATGCCAGTGTTGAGTACGGCCTTATCGGCCTGATATTCATGAACCAGTTTGAGTTCCTTCTTAAGTAACCATGCAAATGGGTTGAACCATTGCAAATAACAAACCAGTTCGATTAAGACCACATCAAATGAATGATGCAATCGGATATGTGCTTCTTCGTGTAGAATAATGGGTGTTTTATTCTGTTCGTAATCCTGCTTCGAAAGCACAATGTAATTCAAGAAAGAGAAAGCCTGTATGGCATCGTTAACAATTGCCAATAGGATATCTTTATAGGGTTTTATAGTGGCTTTTCTTAGCCATTTAAAAATACTTTGGTACGAGATTAAGAATCGTATACAAAGCATGCTAAGAATGCTCCAGTAGACAATTATTGCTCTATTTATTGGGATAGAACCCGATGTTTCTGCCAGAGTTTGTTTTTGATTTGGACTGATAAT
This sequence comes from Marinifilaceae bacterium, assembly GCA_016744515.1. Lineage (GTDB taxonomy): Bacteria > Bacteroidota > Bacteroidia > Bacteroidales > Marinifilaceae > Ancylomarina. The sequence goes on from JADGEF010000073.1 coordinate 1,756, forward strand.
CGCTGTTTCGAGCAAAGGCATTTCAATTAGTTCCCGAACTTTTTGGATGGGAGTGGAACTGATTTCGTTTGCAGGCATTAAATGTGCCAATAAAGGCATGGCAAAAGCTGCACAAACCGATAACAAAAGCGTTTGTCTTTTGTATTTGTGGTTGGCATCTTTGCTCAGCAATAGCTTGTATAGCACATAAAAGAATGCTAGGCTGATACCGACCTTTATCATATAAGTTATGAAGATGAGCATGATTAGCTTTCTTTAGATTTTTCGATATCCTTAATTAACTTTTTAAGTTCGTCAAGCGATAGGTTTTCTTCTTCAACAAACATAGAAACCACGCGTTGGTATGAGTTGTCGAAGTATTTTTGAACCACATTACCTAAGTTCTTTTTGCTATAATCCGTTTCGCTTACAGCAGCAAAATAGCGATGTGTTTTACCGAATGTTTCATGCGAGATAAAACCTTTTTCTTCTAAAGCCCTTACCATAGTCGATAAGGTATTGTAATGCAGTTTTTGGTCGGGATATTTTTTCTGAAGATCTTTGACAAACATGGGACCTTCTGCCCAAAACAATTGCATGATTACTTCTTCTTTTTGTGTTAACTTCTTCATATTGGAAATAATTTTAATCAAATATAACTAAAAAATCTAGTTATACAACTACTGCTTGCAGTTTACGGTTAGGAAAATTCTGTTTATCTGATAAATAAGTCTGTTTTGTTTGAGGATTTTCTTTTGTTTATAGGCTTTTCATGTTTTATAATCTTTATCTCATTTTTATCTTTTTATTGGTTGTGACGAGCATATGATTAGAATTATTTATGAGAAATTAACTTTAAAAGGTGCTGATCTTTTTCTCATATACGCTTTAAGGCACACATATTTTTTTATATTTGTTAGTGCAAGCTGGAAAGATCTTGAAGGAACTGATGTAGCTTGAAAAGTGTTTAATTTAAAAAGATAGATTATGGGATTTTTTTTCAACGATAATAATGCACCAAAAACAAGTTATACACCAACAGAATTAGTTCGCGAAATGGAAAGTCGTGACGATATTCTATTGATTGATATTCGTGAATCGCACGAATTGGCTCAAGGTGGAATTAAAAACTCAATGCACATTCCTATGGGACAAATTCCTGAACAAATGGGAACTCTTCCTAAAGATAAGGATTTGGTTGTGTTTTGTCATTTAGGCTTTAGAAGCAAGCAAGTACGTCGCTATCTTCAGAAGAGTGGCTTTCATAGAGCAGCTCATTTAAAAGGTGGAATTAACCGTTGGCATAAAGAGGTTAGTGCTAAATAAGCTAAGGTGTTTATAATGCATATTTAAAGAGCTCAACAATTTTATTTGTTGAGCTCTTTTTTAATCTCTCCGAGGTTAATTCCTTCACCTTTTTTTACCACACCAACTCGGTTACACGAACTAACTACTAAAAGTGGATAGTAGAAAAGTTCAAGAATACTTTGAGAAGATTCGTTACTCAGAAATGAAAAACTCAGCAATTTTTAACTGCTGAGCTTTCTCTTATTTAATTAGAATACTTTGTTTTATTACGATAGGGTCACCATTTTCAGAAAGACCTTGAACTGTTAATTCATATTCTCCTTTTACATTACTTGTTGTAAACTCAAGATCAAAATTTTTATCATAGCTAAGAGTAATGTTGGGTTCCCAAAGTAAATCTGTTCGGTAATCAGGATAGTTTTTTTGAATATCGGCTTCCTGTTCGGAAAACTCAACATTCTTGGTAAATAGAGGTAAATAATAGCGTGATGTGTTTTTCGGCAATTCATCTAACTCACAATTTCGTTTTTTAGAGGTTACACTTATAATTCCATATAAATGCGATGATCCGTAATAGTATTCAAAAGGAACTACTTCGATTTTCTCAATATCTCTCGGCCTCTTATTTAGTATTTGGGAAGCATCAGATAGAATTAATCCATCGAACATTATTAATGGTTCTTGTTTGAATGTACGAGATGCATCAGGACTGAAAATATGCATGTAAGGTTTCTTCTTATGATACTTGATTTTAATAGTAGAAATAAATTCATGAAAGTATTCTTCTAAAGAATCCAATTGTATATAGTCGTCAACTTTAATAAGATTCTCAGGCTTGCCATAAAAACTACTCTGCCCTCTATATAAACATGTGTCCTTTGTTTCCTTAAATGTTTTTTGTTTATAGATATTTCTAATCCTAAAGTTTTCGTATTGCTTTTTTATAAAGGTAAGTTGCTCACCTTTTAGACTTTCTGGACTCCAAGGAGTAGGTGCAAATCCTTCTGTCATGAATTTGTCTTTGAGTTCGACTGCGAGATTTAATTCATCATGACCTTTTACTTGAATAGAAATGTCGTGTAAGCCTTTTTTTAAAGGAAGATTGAAGTAGAACTGTCCATTATTATTGGTGGAAAAAGTACTAATATCTGCGTAAGCTCCAATTTTTGAAAGAAAAATATTCTCATTAGCAAAAGCTTGACCAGTTTTTATGTCCTTAATTCGACCTTCTAAAATGTATGCCTCATTTTCAGGGTACCTTATTGTATCAATTGAATAGGAATTTGTGTTGTTAAGCCAAAGTGTTTCAATATCACCCTCAGCAATCCAGCTTTGTTTAGAGAACTGCTTCAGCTTTCCAGAATATGAGACCATATTTGCTCCGAAATCAGAATAGAGATTCATGTAATCGATAATATTTACCGATGTGTTATTGGGTTCTTTTAGTTTGATGCTTGCTGATAAAAATAAACTATCATTTTGATAAGATAGATCCTTGAGTTGAAGCTTGATTTTAACTTTTTCTCGCATCTTTTTTATTATTCTAGGTTTTTCGATTAAGCGCCCCTTGTGCGACTGTGCCAAATGAATAACAGCAGTTTTCACGAGTTTGCTTTCGGAATTAAGAATTGAGAGATTATAGTTAGGTGATTTTAAGTCTTTTACTTTTAGCAAAAGCTCCCACTGCTGTTGGTCGAATTTAAAATATTTCTCAAGAATCTCACCTTCTCTGGATTGTAGTTTTAACTTATATGTTTCATCTACTAAAGAATTATTGTTTTTTAGAGAGATTCTAAGAATACGATTTGCATCTTCAATTTTTGTCTTAATTGAAATTGCTTGAAGTTTATTTTTTGAATCAAATAAATTGAGATCATTATTTTTTAGATCACGAAAAGTGCTTGAGACTAATTTTTCACTCGTTTTTATTTTTTCCTCAGTGTTTTTATTATTAAAAATAAATAGAGTTCTCACAGAGATGAAATTTAGTGAGCTAGTTTTCATCCAATGTGTATAGGCATTTATAGCATAATTTCCTGTAGGAATTTGCTCAGAAATTGTGATTCCTCCTTCACCCATACCATTTTCTAATATGATATCTGTTTGCGCTACAGGGAAACCGTTTTCACTGATAAGTTCTATATAAGCGACTTTACTGAGCTTAGATAATTTTTGTGTCTTTGAATTAAGGCAGTAGAGTTTAAAGTGGATGGCTTCTCCAGCTATATAGGTGTTTTTTTGCAGATGTATATGAATTTGTTCTGCAGATATGTCTTGTGCTTTACTACTCTGAATTGAAGTCAGGCCCAAAACTAGAATAAGAAGGATGTATGTAATCGTATTATTTTTCATAGTCTTAGAATTCAATGTTATAGGAAATAGTTGGTATTGCCTCTCCAAAAACGGATAGTCTGTAACCGACCATGCTGTCTTCTTCTATACGGAAATATGAAGAGTAAGTGTTTTTTCTACCTGTTAGATTGTAAACTCCGAATGCCCAAGAAGTATGATAAGCTTTCTTCTTTTTTAAATTTCCTTCAATCAATAATGTTATATCTGTTCTGAAATAGTTTAGTAATCGATATTCATTTCTTTTCGAATAATATACGATTGGAACATCTTGAATTTTATATTTTGCAGTAGGGAAAGTTGCTGGTCGCCCTGTGTGATAAACTAGATTTGTCGAGAAAATGAAACGTCGAGATAGTTTGAAACTTAAAAAAGCTTTAAGGTTATGGGGTTTGTCGTAAGGAGCTCTGTACCATTTACCACTATTCACTGCGAATTCTCCCGTCTGATCTTTTGATTTTAAGTAGCTTCTAGAGTATGAGTAACTTATCATTCCATTAAAACGTCCAGATTTTTTTCTTACAAGAAATTCTAAACCATAGTTTTTACCATCTGCATTTAGAACTTCAGTTTCAGTAAATTCGTTGAGAAAGAGTGATGCTCCATTTTTATAATCTTTTGCATTTTTAATATGCTTAGTGTATGCTTCAACAGAGAATTCAGCAGTAGAATTTAGAATGTTGTGATAAAAGCCTAACGAAATCTGGTCACCAATCTGGGGTTTTAAATATCTATCACTTAGCTTCCATGTATCTGTTGGAGATATTGAAGTGGTGTTTGATAACAAATGAATATATTGTCGAGTTCTGTTATAACTTGCTTTAAATGAATTGTTATTGTTTATCGCATAGTTAACTGAAAATCGAACTTCAGGACCATGATTAATATTATTTAAGCCGCCAGAGGATTTTTGAATATCAGTTCTAAGAAGACTATTAGGCTTTCCGTCTTTATATATAGCTTCTTCCTTTTTTCCCATATTACCATAAAGAGAATAACGTATACCTGCTTCTGCATTTAAGAAACCAAGAAGATCAAATTTTGCTCCAGCAAAAAGAGCTGTCTCTAAACCTCTTTCAATATTTATTTTTTTTGTTGAAACAAGTGATAATTTCGAATAGGGTTTCAGCTCTCCAGGGCTAACTTCATAGAATTTAGCTTCAGCTCCAAAATCGAACTTTACAAATACATTCTTTTCGTAAGTTAAGTGAGATTTAAAGCCTATATCTTTCACTCGGTGTGTAAGTTTAAAGGCATTATTAGGAATATCATTTGATGCCATATCATATGAGAAACTTGTAAAATGAGTACTATTTTTCATTTTCAACTTTTCGCTAAAGCGATATCTCCAATTTAATGAACTAACGAAATTGTTAAAATTATATATGGTGTCGGAGTGTAACTGAAATTCATCATTACTACTATAATAACTTAATTCTACTTGATTATTTGTATTGGGTTTATAGAGAATTTTTCCATGTAGATCATGAAAATCAGATTTTGAATCAACCAACTCTTTCGAATCTATTTTTTTGATTATCCAATCAGAGTAGGTAAAACGAAACGAATTCATAATTGAGAGCTTCTTTTTTAATAAAGGTATGTTTAAGTAGGCTTTAGAAGTGATAGGGCTAATTCCAACTTTACCGTTTATTTTATCTGCAATATTATCAGATGAATGAATGTCATAAGTTGAAGAGATACGCCCGCCAAACTGAACAGGAATACTCGATTTATAAAGACTAGCATCTTGTATCATATCATTATTGAAAGCTGAAAAGAAACCAAAGAAGTGAGCAGGATAATAGATTGGTGCATTATCAATTAGAATTAGGTTTTGATCTGCTGAACCTCCTCTTACGTTGAAACCTATTGAGCCTTCACCTGCACTTTCTACACCAGGTAGCATAGTTGTACTTTTAATAATATCTGGTTCACCAAGTGCCGATGGTAAGCTTTCAAAATCCTTAGATGCAAAATACTCAAGCCCCATCGAAGTTCGTTTCACTTTATTATCCTTAGCGAAAACTTTAATTTCCTTAATAGCTTGGGTTTCCTTTCTCATTTGTACATTCAATCGACCTTCTCCTCGCAGGTTAATTTTACGAACGGTTTGTTTTAAGCCTAAGTGTCTGAAATTTAACGAATAGGGTCCCTGCTCAAGCTCTAATTCAAAGTAGCCATCCTTATCCGACGTAACCCCTTTTTTCATGGAAGGAAGGAATATCTCAACACCTTTAAGTGGAATGTTTGTTCCAAACAAGCTTAGCTTGCCAAAAACTTTAGCCTTTTTGCGTCCTAAAGCCACACCAATTTCATGAATAATATATTCTTGCTGCTGTAGCGCTGAAAAGTCTACCTCTTTTATATCAACTTCTTGTTTGTCTATTTTCGCTTCTGTATGCGATACGTTAAAGCTAAATTCTTGTTTGAGATTATCAAATTTTGTGAGAATTACAATATTATCTCTTATTATGAAATTGATTTTTGATTGATTAAATATATCCCCAATTAAACTATCAAGACTAATATTTGAATAAGCTTTTTTCAGAACAATATCTTTTACCCAGACTTCATCAAAAAACGCTTGAATTTGATATTTACTTTCGAGTTCCTGAGTCAATTCTACAAATGACATGCCTTCGTAGCCAATGCTTATTCCCTTTTCTTGTTGGGCAGAACCAGTGGTGTAAATAAATAAACCTAAAAGGAGGATGAGTATTTTTTTCATAGCGTTTAAATATCAAATTGTGAAAGAAGAACAATTGCATCCATGGGGGTTTTTGTTCCTATTTTTAATTTCTTGCCTCGAATAAAGCGCTTCATTTCTTTCTTTTTATTAGGGAATATTTTGAGTAAATCACTTTTACTACTTATTGAGATAAGTTCATGGTTTTTTACGATAAATAAACGGTTTGCCAGAACATATTTAAACTCTCGAGAGTGATCTGACTTAAGAATTCTATGTTTTCTCCTTTTGACGATATATTGAAGCTTGTGAAACTTGACAATTTGATAATAAGCTTGCGGCTTTAATTTAGGATGAATTAGATCACCTCTTAAAAAATTGAACTTATAAGCTTGTTCTATTACGCTAAATCCTTCTAGAAAATGGGGGTTAACAACAATGTCTCTTTTTGTATTATCTTGAGTTTCAATAGCTGTGATTATTTCTTCGTTGGATATATCGTAGGCGAATTTGATATTTTCGAATTGACGACCTTTAAAGAGGAAACCTCCTTTTAAATCCATCTTATCAAGAAAAAACTGTTTGCCTAAACTAATGGAAGTTTTAGGTATCCATATTTTACCATTTATAATGGTTTTGATATTGTTATCGCTTAATGGTTGTCCTGAAAGTTCATGGCATAGGCCTAAACTGAATAGGATAATTAGATTGATGTATAAAAATTTTATTTTCATATGATTATAGTTTTAGGGCCAAAATGAAGGTTTATTAATTGAGTATTTTAGATTACATTCATAACATTCAATTAAACGAACTGTATAACGGATTGCATTACTTTGCATGGTTTTGTCAATGATATAATATTTAGTTCGATCGGGTTGTATTCCATCTTCTAAGGTCATTGTAAATTCTGTACACTCCTTAGGAAAATCGGCAAATTCTATATCGAATTCATTTTGATTAAATGATTTCTGACTTGCACGAACGGAAGAAACTTCGAAGTAGCCTAGAACTTGGCAAGTGTCGCTACATGCTGACACATTTCCAATAATATTGGCAGGTATAACATCATACAGACTACCATTTGATTGATGAATAGATTTAATGTTTTTCCAGAAAATATAATTCTGATGTGATGTGGAATATACTTTTAAGTCTACTATATATTCATGCAAGAGTTTAACTTCATTACTGAAAACTGTTGAAATAGGAAGGTGGTTCACCTCTTTTATTTTGAAATTTGAAGCATCAAAAACATTGATGTAATTGAAATTATTAACAGGGTAACAAATTTGAGATGGATGTGATGAAACCGTTTGTGAACTTGTGAATGGGGAATGCCATTCGTAGCTTTCTCGATACTCCCACCTAAAATAATTCCCAGCATCTCTATCCGTTTGTTTTGTGTTGAAATAAAACTTGACTGCTTGATTTGATTGTTGATCTTCAATTATATTTTGAACTTCTTCCCCATATATTGAACTTATTTCAATGGGAGGATTTAATTGCTCTGGATATGATTCATATTTCTCACCTAAAATAGTTTTAATTTCTATCCAGTAATTGGTGCCAATAATCGCTTTTATATCATTTAAGGAACGATATATGCCACGACTTTTCTCTTGAAGAGCTTCTCTTAATCCATCGTTGCTATATAAAACAATAAGAGCACTGGATTCTGGTTCTAGTTCGTAGTCGTCTGTGTAATTAACAGTTCTGAATAAACGAACTTCACACGAGTTTGACTCATTTGTAATTTTACCATCAACAACTAAAATTGATACATTTTCTTCCACATCGGGATAGAATTTTTCTGTGCATGAGAAATACATTAGCCCTATTAAGATAAATAATATGATTTTTTTATTGGGCATATATAGTGATTGTAGGGTTCACGTTTTAAATGATTGCTTAAGGCCAAAAACTTGGCTTATTAATTGGGTATTTTACATTGCACTCGTAGCAATAACGCCAGCGAACTATATAAACCAACTCTGAGTTCTCCTGATATGAAATAATAATTTTAAATATATTGGGAGGAGGAGGAGGCGTTTTTTCATCATATCGCTTCATAAATTTTTCACAATTCTTATCAAGATCAGAGAATTCAAGAGAGAATTCAGATTTAGAGAAAAACTGCTGTTTTTTTCTAACAGAAGATGCTTCGAAGTAACCTAAGACTTCACAATCATTTTCACATGCAGTTATATTTCCAATAATATTAGCAGGTATAACATCATAGAGATTACCATTTGACTGATGAATAGCCTTCATCTTTTTCCAGAATTGATAATTTCCTGAGGAAATAGAATACAAATTCAGATCCATGAGATATTCGTGCTCTAATTTTACTTCATGTTGAAGGATAGTAGATATTGAGAGGCGCTTAACCTCTTTTTTAGATAGGTCAGTTGCATTATAGATATTTATCAACGGAAATTCATTTAAAGGATAGCAAGTTGTAGCAGGTTTGTCTGAATATTTGTCCTCAACTTTAAAAGGAGAATCCCATCTGTAACTTTCTCTATATTCCCAACGAAGGAAGTTTTCTTTATTGTTTTGATTTGTTGCATCAAAATAAATACCTACACCCTTTTCTTTTGAGCCATCTTCTTTAATTACGTCTAATTCTTCTCCATATAAAGAATTTATTTCGAATGCAGACGGCATAAGTTCTGGTGTAGATTCATATTTTTTATTAGATATAGTTTGAATCTCTATCCAGTAGGAATGGCCTACTTTTCCTTGAATTAAATTAGAAGTGCTTTTATATATGCCAGGTTCTATTTCGCTAAGAACTTCTGTTTCTCCCTGATCATTATGAAGAAAGACCATGGCATCTATCTCAGGTTTTAACGAAAATTCATCGGTGAATTTTACTGTTCGAAATAACCTGACCTCACCAGAACCGATTTCATTTGTAATTCTTCCATCGACAACAAGAACAGAGGTGGTTTCATCAACTTTTGGATAAAACGTCTCAGTGCATGATGAAATAATCAAGCTTGAAAATAAAATTAAGATGAGTTTATATATGTTCATGTTTTTGGTCGGAATAGATTAGGTTTAGTTAGATAAAGGCCAGAATTTGGGTTTGTTAATAGGATATTTCTCATTGCACTCGTAGCAATATCGCCAGCGCAGAATATATACCGTAGCCATGTTTTCAAAGTAGGAATCAATAATGTAGTATTTGCTAAGTGGTGGCGGTGGACCTTCAATTCGGAGAATAAATTTTTCACATTCTTGATCAAAATCGGATAATTCAAGAGAGAATTCAGATTTAGAGAAAAACTGCTGCTTTTTTCTAACAGAAGATGCTTCGAAGTAACCTAAGACTTCACAATTATTTTCACATGCAGTAATATTCCCTTGAATATTAGCAGGTATAACATCATAAAGATTACCATTTGACTGATGAATAGCCTTCATCTTTTTCCAGAATTGATAATTTTCTGGGGAAATAGAATAAAGGTCCATATCCAGGAGATATTCGTGTTCTAATTTTACCTCATGTTGTAGGATAGTAGACACCGGGAGATGTTTGACGTCTTTTATAGAGAGGTCAGTTGCATTATAGATATTTATTAATGGAAATTCATTTAAGGGATAGCAAGTTGAAGCAGCGTTGTCATAATACTTTTTTACAACAGTATAGGGTGAACGATATTCGTAACTTTCTCTATATTCCCAACGAAGGTAGTTTTCTTTATTGTTTTGATTTGTTGCATCAAAATAAATACCGATACCCTTTTCTTTTGAACCATCTTCTTTAATTACTTCTACTTCTTCTCCATATAGGGATTTGATTTCGAATGCAGACGGCATAAGTTCCGGTGTAGATTCATATTTTTCATTAGAAATAGTTTGAATCTCTATCCAGTAGGAATGCCCTACTTTTCCTTGAATTAAATTAGATGTGCTTTTATATACACCAGGTTCTAGCTCGCTAAGCACTTCTGTTTCTCCTTGGTCATTATGAAGAAAAACCATAGCATCTATTTCAGGTTTTAACGAAAATTCATCGGTGAATTTTACTGTTCGAAATAACCTGACCTCACAAGAACTGATTTCATTTGTAATTTTTCCATCGACTACAAGAACTGAAATGTTTTCATCAACTTTTGGATAGAAAGTTTCAGTGCATGAATATGTCAATAGGATTAATGTAATAAAATAAATAAGCTTTGTTTTTAAGCACATCACAAATAGAGGGTTAGTGGTTGCTTAAAAGTAATAAAATATTTTTTAGCTAAATATATTATCGAATTTAATAATCTCAGTAAGGTGTGAATTACGTATAAACTAAAACTCATCCCAAATAAAAGGGATGAGTTTGTTTCTTTTGATAAATGGAGGTTTTGAGGGAATTATTATAATTTATGATCTTATTTAATTTTACAATTTATTTTTAGAATGAGTAAAGATAAATTATAAAGTCACTTTCGAGACAATTAAGTTGCTATTCTCTAGAGCTGATAATTTAAGTTTAGTTTCCAAATTTGGATCTAAGATTAATATCTCACCTTGGTTTAATATGACCTCCTCATCTTCAATATGAAATATGATTTTACCCGAATAGAGATAAATGATCACTTTTGAATATGTGTTAGAGATCTTGAATTTGGTAGTTTGATCTTTAGGAAGATGTAATGAGTTTAACTGACCTTTTGTTTTGTCTCGAGTCATTAAGTTAAAATCGGTGCAGATTCCAGTTGATGAGGTTTGCCAATCGCCTTCGAACTCATCAATATCAAATTCTTGGAGTTTTTTAGTGTAGCAATTTTTGTGTGATATCTCAATCTCGCCATTAAGGATCATAATTTTTCTCGATACGCCAGGTAGGGAAGTGAAATCAGATTTTTCTACTTCAACTCTAGCTGTACTCAATCTGAAATCGAAATTCCTTAGTGCATAATCGGATGTTTCAGGATAAATATATAGTTGAGTACTGGTTCCGCCTGACCAGTTAATGGTATTGAATTTATCAGCTGTTATTATGGAATATGACATAGAATTTAGAGTTTGTAATTTTACAAATCGGTTTTAACCTTAATAAACAGTTAATTAGGCTCTATGCATTACAACCTCTTTCACGTCTAAAAATGCTTCTTCTAGCAAAAGCATTTGATTGAAAAAGAACCCGTAACATTTATCCCAATCGTTTTGGTTTAGGATAGAAATACCTTCAAGATGATAATACAACACACTGACTTCTTTAAAGCCTCTGATAAAATAATGTTTGTCCCAAATTAGTTCTGATCCACAAGTTTCATTAATAACAGACTTGTATTTTTCGAAGCTCTCGAAAACAGATAATCTTCTAGTATCTAGCTTGCTATCTACTTGTAACATCACAAAAGCACCTTCCTTATTTAAGTCAAACTTAAGCTGAACCTCTTTTATCTGCGTTCCTTTAAGCACCCACGATGTCATTTTACGACCTCTCTTTTTTGAATAGCGTTTAAACCCATCCCAAAACTGTAACTTAATTGCTTTAGCTTCTTCTTTTGTATACATATGACCTCTATTCTAATTTTATTCTTGCTTATAAATAAAAAACATTCTGTTTTCGATTATTAAAATAAGTAACTAATGAATGTAAAATTAAGTATATCTTCAGATATTAAGCCTCATAAAGGATAAAAAATAATGTTATCTTTAGAATTGTTATAAATAGAAATTGATGACTAGAAATAGTATCCTAAAATATATACTGCCTTTATTACTTCTTTATTCTTTGAAGACTTCGGCTTATTTCGATCCGGACTCGATTAATTTCGATTCGCTTCGAGTGGCTAGCTATGTAGAAGGACCACATATTAAATATTATACTCCTAATAAAGTTGAGGCTTTCTATATCAAGTATGATAGTATTAAGAATAGAACTAAAGTCATCCGTAAATATTTTAGATATAAAAACGATACAATCCGTTTTAATGGTTTTGTCGGCAATGATAGCTCTGAGTATGTTATTCCTCGTATTATAAAACCCGAATCTGGCTTGATTGAGTCGAATGGTAAGCTTGCAGTTTTTGGGGATATTCATGGACAATTTGATTCCATGACAAAAATGCTTCGTTACAATAATATTATCGATAAAAAAAACAATTGGATATGGGGCGATGGACAAGTCGTTTTTACAGGAGATGTATTTGATAGAGGAGATAAGGTGACCGAATGTTTATGGTTGCTTTTCAAGCTCGATATACAAGCTAAGAAAGTAGGTGGTAATGTTCATTTGTTATTGGGGAACCATGAAATAATGGCTCTATTGTTTGATAACCGATATGTTATTGAAAAATATCTACATGCTGCACATGCTTATAAATACCACTATTCACATTTTTTTGGAAAACACACCATTTTAGGAAAATGGTTACGTGCTCGTAATACATTAATACGTATTAACAAACTTCTTTTTGTTCATGCTGGAATTTCTCCCAAATTGATAGAAAAGAAAATGAGTATAAAAAGAATTAATCAGGGAATGCGTTACCATATTAACAACTATACTCAACTCGAAGATACAACAATGGTCGACTTATTCCTATATTCGGAGAGTCCTTTATGGTATAGGGGGTATCTTTCGAAAACAGAGAAATATGCAAGAATTAGTTTAAGAGAGGTTATTCAAACTTTGGATTTTTATAAAGCTGACGTTATTATTTTTGGTCATACGCCAGTTGCAAAAGTTTATCCATTCTATTCGTTTAAACTAATAGCTATGGATGTTCCCATTGGTGATCCAAAATTTATTGACCAAGGTTTATTGATAGAAAATAAGATGTATTACCGTATATTTGCAAACAAAGAAAAAGAACGTATAAAATAGTTAGATAATGGATATACTTTTAAATTCATCCGAAATATCCACAGAGATGCTAGGAGGCAGTTTTTTTGATTTATTATTGAGATTTGGGTTAAATCTTTTAGCAGCAATCTTCGTAATTATATTTGTATACTTCCGTGCAACAGGCAAGCGCTCCTATGTGTTTACTTATATATTAATATCAACAACAATCTTTTTTTTATGTTTCCTTTTGGGAAGTATTGATTTGCAATTAGGTTTCGCACTGGGATTATTTGCAATATTCGGGATTATACGTTACCGGACAGATACAATTCCTATAAAGGAGATGACTTATCTCTTTTTGGTTATTACATTATCGGTAATTAATGCTCTAGCTAGTCGCGAAGTAAGTATTAGTGCAATTCTTTTTACAAACTCTTGCTTAATGGCAACCACTTGGGTAATGGAGACTGTATGGATGAAACGCCATTTAGCTAGAAGAAGTCTTATTTTTGATCGTATGGATTTGATTCATCCGAGCAGGAAAAATGAATTAATTGAGAATATATTTGAAAGAACGGGAATTGTTGTCGTTAGATTTAAAGTAGGACAAATTGATTTTACTAAGAAGAGTGTACGTCTTACTATTTTTTATAAAGAAGATGCTACGCCTAACGTTTTATCGGATCCTGAAATGAGTGATAAAAGTTCTGATCGTGAGTAGTTCATCAAATAAAATTAGATCTTAAGCGTCAAAATCTTAATTTGTTTTGCAGTATAAAATTTGATAAAATAGCTTCGTATGAGATCTGTATTATATAGCCTCTTTTTATTGTTGTTATTTCTTTTTACTTCATTTGGACTCTTTGGACAAAATGAGGAAACTGAAACAATATTTGAAGCGCCATACTTATTTGGTTCTGATACTTTAATTGAGCTTTCAATTAATACAAATATTAAAGAGTTAATAAAAGATACAGGTAAGAAAAGCAAATACCATACAGCACGTTTATCTTATCAATTGGGTGATTCGGTTGTAAGTATGATCGTTCAGCTTAAAACAAGAGGGCATTATAGAAAAAATAAGAATGTTTGTTCATTCCCGCCACTTCGAATTAAATTCAACCAGATTAGTTCCAGTTATACTCTTTTTCATGATCAGGATAAACTGAAAATAGTTGGACATTGCAGAAATGATAACGACCGTTTTCAACAAATGGTTTTTCAGGAATACCTCATTTATAAAGCATATGAGATATTAAGTCCTGAGAGTTTTAAGGTTCGTTTGGCTCGTGTAATCTATAAAGATAGTGCGAATGAGGTAAAGAACCTTGATGAGTATATTTTCTTTATTGAGGATTTTGAGAAAATGGCTGAGCGAAATGGTAAAATCCCCATTTATAAGGAACGTATTCATCAGGATAAAACCATGATTAATAAGATTACGCGAATGGCCATTTTTCAATTTATGGTTGGTAATACAGATTGGGGTGTTCCTACTCTTCATAACATTAAGATGATAGCGAAAACTCCTAGCTCTAGGCCAGTTGCAATACCTTATGATTTCGATTGGGCAAGTCTAGTTAATGCACCATATGCAATTCCTAACGCAAAGCTTGATTTGGATAATATTCATGATAGACTTTATAGGGGGTATAAACGAACACCTGAAGAGTTAGAGTTTATTTTCAAGGAGTTTAGGATGAAGAAGGATGCTTTTTATGCCCTTTACCAGAATAATGAACTGTTAACCGAAAAGGAGAAGAAACGTGTTATCGAATATTTTGATGAATTTTATCAGATTATCAATGATCTTAAGCAGATAAAGAGATATTTTATTAATAATGCTCGCCAAGTGAGATATAAGAATTCTAAACATTAACTCCAATTCATTTTCCCACGACTGTTAAAAAGCTTTTCTTTGTATTTGATAAAATTTAGATCATCAGATATAGAAAAGTTATGGGATTACTTTTATCGTTTGATAAAAATAAGATTGAAGCAGGTTGCGACGAAGCAGGTCGAGGATGCCTTGCTGGTCCAGTTGTTGCCGCTGCAGTGATTCTACCTCCAAAGTTTAAAAATGCTATTCTTGATGACTCGAAAAAGTTAAGTGAGAGAAAACGATATGCTTTAAGAGAAATTATTGAGAAAGAAGCATTGGCTTGGGCTGTAGGTATTGTTAGTCCTGAAGAAATTGACAAGATCAATATTCTTAATGCCTCTTTTTTAGCTATGCACCGTGCTATAGATCAATTAAAGGTAAATCCTGAACAACTTTTAATTGATGGCAATCGTTTCAACTCCTATCATAATATCCCTCACCATTGCATCGTAAAAGGTGATGGCAAATACTTGTCTATTGCCGCAGCTTCAATCTTAGCCAAAACTTATCGTGATGATATGATGTTTGAACTTCATAAAAAGTATCCAATTTACGATTGGGATAGTAATAAAGGTTACCCTACAAAAAAACACCGATTAGCTATTCGGGAGTATGGTAATACACCACATCATCGTAAAACTTTTGGTATGCAGCCCGATCAATTGAGTTTAAAATTCTAAAAGGAACTCATTATTTTAGGGATTAATACTTTTCTCAATATTTCCATATAATCAAGATTATTAGATGATTATCATTTAAGTAAGTTTCTTTTTTTCTATTTAGGATGTAAGTACAACGAGAAAATTTGCAACTTAATCTAAATTAATTTCCCGCCACATAAAGTTTAATTCCTGCACAAGAGCATATTACGTCTTCTGTCTTCATTTTGAATCTACAGAGCTTCCTTCTAAAATTCAGGAATAATATTAACTTTGTCTTCATTGATATACTTATAATCAACATTCACAAATAGTGAAGTTACTTACCAATTGAAAGTAATAACTTTACATTAGATTTTAAATTAAAACAAGATGAGAAAATTAGCATCACTGGTTTTGGGTTTAAGCCTTTTGTTGACTTTTAGCACTGCTAAAGCTGACGAAGGAATGTGGCTTTTATCATTACTGAAAAAACAAAACACTGCAGAAATGCATAAGATGGGCTTTAAACTAAGCGCTAAAGATATTTACGATATCAACAATAACTGCATAAAAGATGCTATTGTTGGTTTAGGAAGAGCAGGAAGACCTTTCCGTCATTTTTGTACGGGTGAAATTATTTCTGATCAAGGTTTATTTTTAACTAATCACCATTGTGGTTTTGGAGCTCTACAGTCTCATTCAACTACTGAACACGATTATCTTGCTGATGGTTTTTGGGCTTACGACAAGAGTGAAGAACTAACAAATAAAGATATAACAGCTTCTATCATGGTACGTATGGAAGACGTTACAAAGAAAGTTCTTGCTACTGTTAATGATGAAATGACAGAAGATGAGCGTTACGCAGCTATCGATAAAGTTTCAGCAGAAATTGTAAAAGCTACTGAAGAAGCTTCTGAATACAGAGCTAGTGTAAAGAGCATGTTCGAAGGAAACCAATATTTTCTTTTTGTTTATGAAATTTTCGAAGATGTTCGTTTAGTAGGAGCTCCTCCACAATCAATGGGTAAATTTGGTGGTGACACTGATAACTGGATGTGGCCACGCCATACTGCTGACTTTTCTATGTTCCGTATCTATACAGATGCTAACGGAAAACCAGCTAAATATTCAGCTGATAACGTACCCTTGAAACCTAAGCATCATTTACCTGTTTCTATCAAAGGTGTTCATGAGAACGATTTTGCAATGATTATGGGTTTCCCTGGAACCACAAATCGTTATCTAACTTCTTTCGGTCTTGAAGAGACAATGAAGATTACAAACAAGAACCGTTATGACATTCGTACAGTGAAGTTGGATGTTATGATGAAAGATATGTTGAAAGATCCTAAGGTTCGTATTCAGTACGCTTCAAAGCATGCAGGATCTGCTAACTATTGGAAATATTCTAATGAGCAAAATAAAGCTCTGAAGAAGCTGAATACAATGGGTGCTAAGAAAGAGATTGAGTCTGAATACAATGCTTGGGCTAACAAGAAAACAAAAAGAGCAGCTAAATATGGTGATGCTCTAAATATGATTGAGAAAGCATATGCTGAGCGTAAAGATGTTCGTTACGATATGTCATTCCTAAGTGAGGCTCTTCTTCAAGGTGCTGAGATGTATATGTTTGCATATAGATCAACCGGTTTAATGAAGAATTTATCAGCTGATACTCTAAACCAAGATGCTATAGCTAAATCCATTGAAAGGCTTAAAGGTTCTGCTAAAGGGTTTTATAAAAATTATAACCTTTCAACTGATCAAAAGTTAATGGCTGCTCTTTTTGCAAAATATGCTGAGAATATTGAGCTAGAGAAACGTCCTGATATCTTTAAAGTAATTGCTGAAGAGTATAATAACGATTTCGAGAAATTTGCTGCTGATGTTTACTCTAAATCAGTTTTTGCAAGCGAAGAATCTTTCAACAAGTTTCTTGAAAATCCAACTGCAGAAGTTATCGAGAATGATATGGCTTTCAAGGTAGGTAGTTCAATTATTGCCTTGTATAGAACGACTGCTAGTGAAATGAACAAAGGTGCTAATCAACTTAGAAAAGGTAAGCGTTTATTCGTTGATGGATTAATGCAAATCAATAAGAAGAAAAACTTAGCTCCAGATGCAAATTCAACTCTTCGATTAACTTACGGTACTGTTGGTGGTTATTCTCCCAAAGATGGTGTTTATAATAATTACTACACAACTCTTAAAGGTGTAATGGAGAAAGAAGACTCAACAAGTCACGAGTTTAAAGTTCCAGCTAAATTGAAAGAATTGTATAAGAACAAAGATTTCGGTCAGTATGCTGATAAAGATGGTAACCTTCATGCTTGTTTCTTAACTAATAGTGATATTACTGGTGGTAATTCAGGTTCTCCTGTAATTAACGGAAACGGTGAATTGATTGGTACTGCTTTTGATGGTAACTCTGAAGCAATGTCTGGTGATATCGATTTTGAAGATAACCTTCAAAGATGTATTAACCTTGATATTCGTTACACACTTTTCATCATTGAAAAGTATGCAGGTGCTAAAAACTTAATAGACGAGATGACTATTGTAAAATAATCTCTCCTAAGATATTATCAGTTTTAAACTGATTATTAAAAACAAAAGGATGTTTGATTAGTCAAGCATCCTTTTTTGTTATCTTAATATCAACTAAATTTGAGCAGATTATTACTTTTATATCCCAAACAAATCAAACTGAAAATGGCAAGAAAAATAACCATGTATACCGATGGCGCTTGTAGCGGAAACCCAGGACCTGGAGGTTATGGTACTGTTCTTATTTCGGGTAAGTATCGTAAAGATTTGGCTGAAGGATACAAATTAACAACCAATAACCGAATGGAGTTATTGGCTGTAATTATCGGACTAGAGGCACTTAAAGAAGAGGCTTGCGAAGTGACGATATATTCTGATTCGAAGTATGTGGTTGATGCAGTTGAGAAAAAGTGGGTTTTAGGTTGGGAGAAAAAACGATTTAAAGACAAGAAGAATCCAGACCTTTGGATCCGATTCCTGAAGATTTATAGAAAGCATCAAGTGAAATTCATTTGGATAAAAGGACATGCAAATATTCCTGGAAACGAACTTGCTGATAAACTTGCAGTAATGGCTTCTCAAAAGCTTAATCTACCTGATGATGTTGGATACAAAGCTCAATAAATTATAATAGCTGTTATAATTGCCACTGGATACATGCAAAGCATTATAATTATAAG
>JADGEF010000074.1:0-7170 GCA_016744515.1 Marinifilaceae bacterium
CTATATAATCAGGTATTTACTTTACATGTTTTGTTGCAAATTCTTTCATGCAATCAACCAATGCCTGTACACTTGCTTTTGGTAAAGCATTGTAAGTAGAAGCACGGAAACCACCAACTGAACGGTGACCTTTAATTCCAGACATACCTTTAGAAGTAGCAAATTCGAAGAAATCTTTTTCTAATTCTTTGTACTCGTCAGTCATTACGAAACAGATGTTCATTAATGAACGATCGTCTTCTTTAATAACAGTACCTTTGAACATTGGGTTACGGTCAATCTCATTGTAAAGAACCGCAGCTTTATCTTCGTTCATTTTCTGCATAGCAGAAACACCACCTTGTTCCTTGATCCATCTCAAAGTTTGAAGAGCAGCAAATACAGGAACTACAGGAGGTGTGTTAAACATAGACTCACCTTTAATATGAGTACGGTAGTCTAACATAGTAGGAATCTGACGATCCATTTTACCTAGTAATTCGTCTTTAACAATTACAAAAGTAACACCAGCTGGTGCTAAATTCTTTTGTGCTCCACCATAAATTAATGCATACTTAGATACATCAACAGGACGAGAGAAAATATCAGAAGACATATCAGCAACAAGAGGTACATTCACGTCCATGTCGTGCTTGATCTCAGTACCATAAATGGTATTGTTTGTAGTGATATGGAAATAATCTGCATCAGCAGGAATTTCGTATCCTTTTGGAATGTAGTTGTAAACTGTTTCTTTAGAAGAAGCAACTTCAACAACTTCTCCAAACAACTTAGCTTCTTTCTGAGCTTTGTTAGCCCAAGCACCAGTGTTTAAGTAAGCTGATTTCTTAGCCATCAAGTTATAAGGAATCATGCAGAACTGAGTAGATGCTCCACCACCTAAGAATATAACTGAATAGCCTGCTGGGATATCCAATAATTCTTTGAATAAAGTAGTCGCTTCATCCATTACGGCAACAAATTCTTTACTACGGTGAGATACTTCCATTAAAGAAAGTGTTGTTCCGGCAAAATTCTTAATAGCTGCAGCAGTATTTTCTACTGTTACGTCTGGAAGGATTGAGGGTCCTGCAGAAAAATTATGTACTTTCATTTTCAATATTTTTTAAAATGTGAACGTTTACATATTCAAAGGCAAATTTGCAAATAAAAATGAAGAATAACGAGATCAAAAATCATTTTTTACATGTTTTTCAACAAAAATTAACGAAGCTCAAATTCATTGGTTATACATTTGAATATCCACTAGTTAAATAAAACAAATACGCATTACTGAAATCGTTTTCGGATGTAATGCCCAAGACAACAAAAAAAAGCAGGTTTGCGAATCATCGCAAACCTGCTTTTGAAATAAAATCACGGATAAAGATTGTACTAAATAAGCTTTATCTAAAATTAAATATGCTTAGTTTTTGTAAAAAGGAATTTTTACAATTTTTGCTTTAAGTGCTTTCTTTCTTACTCGTATATAAATCTCAGTATCTGCTTTATAAAAGCCTTCTTTTACATACCCCATACCTATTGATTTCCCAAGAGCTGGAGCACTGGTTCCTGAAGTAACTTCACCAATTTCGTTACCTTCAGAATCCTCAATTTTATAGCCATGACGAGGAATACCACGATCAATCATCTCGAAACCTTTCAAACGACGCTTTGGCTTATCAGCTTTCTGCTTCTCGAAAAATTCTCTATCGATAAAATCATTACCCTCAACAAATTTAGTAATCCATCCTAAACCTGCTTCAATTGGCGTATGTGTATCGTCAATATCGTTTCCATATAAACAGAATCCAACTTCAAGACGAAGTGTATCACGAGCAGCTAAACCAATTGGCTGAATACCAAACTCCTTACCTGCTTCCATTACAGCATTCATTAATTTTTCACCGTCCTTGTTTGAGACATAAATCTCACATCCACCTGAACCAGTGTAACCTGTAATCGAAAAAATCACATCTTTGATTCCTGCAAAGTTAATTTTTGCAAAAGTATAATACTCCATGTCTTCAATAGAAGTATCAGTTAATTTTTGCATTGCTTTCAATGCCAATGGCCCCTGAACAGCTAACTGACAAATCTCATCAGACGCATTATAAAGTTCAGTACTTACTTCTAAGCCCATCTCTTCAGCATTCTTAGAACACCACGCCCAATCCTTATCGATATTAGCAGCATTTACAACTAATAAGTAAGTTTCTGGATTGATACAATACACCAATAAATCATCTACTATTCCACCTTTTCCATTAGGAAAACATGAATACTGAATCTTTCCATCAGTCAAAGCTGCCACATCATTAGTGGTCACTCTCTGAACAAAGCTAAAAGCCTTAGGCCCTTTAACCCAGAATTCACCCATATGTGAAACGTCAAATATCCCGAGTTTTTCACGAACACACATGTGTTCATCTTTAATACCAGTAAATTCAATAGGCATATTATAACCAGCAAATTCAGCCATTTTAGCGCCTAACTCTTCATGAAAACCTGTGAATGCAGTTCTTTTCATCTGTTTGTTGTTTGAAGTTTAAGATCTTAATACGTTTTGCTAAGGAAAGAAAAACACATCAATTCCTATTATATGTATTGTTTATTTAACTCACTCAATTACAAAGAATCTAACCATTTAAACATCCTCTATAATTGTATATATAGAATTTTCATTCTGTTTTGTTTTGCAAATGTAAAAGAATACAAATGCTAGGCAAAAAAATACCGATTAAACTTCAAAATACACTTTATATTTAAAAGCATACTTTGCAAATCAATCGGAACTCATAGCTTGTAAACTATAGCTATTTCTTATATAAACTGTAATTGGTTATTATTTTGTTCCTTACATCATTTTCAAAACTTACTACAAAAGCTTTTTCGACACCAGATCTATCTTTAAAGTAAATAGCATCTTCTATACTCTCATAATCACCAATTGTATATCTATACCACTCTCCATCATAAGAACGTACAACCACAGCTTTACCTCTGTATAGTTTCTTCAATTCAGATTCTCTCATTTCTAACTTTGAAGCAGCAATCTGAATCTTATAAGTAGTCAGAATAGTAGGTGTCTTTTCAACAACTGGATATGGAAGAGGAATTATAGCTGGAAGAACGCTTACTGTTTCAACTGGAATTGTTTCTTCTAGTTTCTCAATTGGTTTCATAGGCTCTTCTAATTCTTTCTGAATTACAGTTTCCTCAATCAATTTCTTGGTGTAAATATCAAACTTACCATTTTCACCCCTATTAGAGTCGAACAGGAAAGAATCTCCCTCATATTGAAAGAAATGACATTCATCGTAAGCAGAGTTAATAGGCATTCCCATATTCTGTGCTTCCATCCAATTGCCAGTATCATCTTTCTCAGATTTAAAAATATCATATCCTCCAATAGAATTTCTTCCTTTAGAACTAAAGAACATCACCCTCCCATCATCCGTCAAGAAAACATCCTTTTCATCTAATCTCGAATTAATTTGATTCCCAAACTTCACAGGTTTACCCCACTCTTCATTATCACCTTTTTCACAATAATAAATATCACCCTGACCGTCCTCTCTATCGCTAACAAATACAACAGTATTTCCATCTGATGTAAACGATGCTGAAGATTCATTTGATTTTTTTTCGTTCACAAAAAAGACATCCATTTCTTTGGTCCAATACTTATCATCTTTTTGCATAAAGATTAAATCTCCTTGTCCTGTATTCTTATCGTAGAACAAATACTGATTGGCATCTACTCTAGCAACCATAATTGGTAATTCTCGAGTTTTTTTCTCATCATTTAAAATACTAAAATTTGCCCATTCACCATTCAGAAGTATAACACTAAAACCTCTTAAGCTAGGCTTGTCATTCTTTCTATCACCTACGATTAACCTATCTGAATTAAAAAACAGCTTCGAACCATCTTTAATTGCCAGAACATCGTTAGCTTCAGAATTTATTGGCGAAGCCAGTTTTTCAACATCATAATTAGAAAGTTGCCCCGATAATACTTGTCCATTTTTACACTGTTCAATATATCTATTTACAGTTTCCAATCTCGCTCTATTTTTGTTAGCCCCTTCGTGTTGAAGAATTTCAATATAGGTCTTATAGTTTAAGATTGCTTTAGAGAAATCACCATCGTATTGACAGGCTTGCCCTAAAAACAAATATAAGTTTTTGTTAATATTAGGTTTCAAAGCTTTTACTTCCTCAAAATATTCTTTTGCTAAATCTTTTTTACCGTACATCAAATAGGCTTGTCCAATATTATAATTCAATTCGGCATTGGCACTATTATAATTATTGCATTCTAAAAGAAGACTTATACATTCTGAAAACGAAGATTCTCCATTTCCAAAAAGCTTTTTAGCCTTATTAATATTTTTCATCATTTCTTTCCCTTTATCAGTACCTCCTGCAAACTCATCAGAATTAACACGCATAAAACCCTGAGAATAAGCATTCCCACAAGAAAAAACAAAGAGAACTATTAACAATCTTAATAATGGCATAGGTTATATCTTTAGTTAAATAAACTTCAACTAAATTAGGAAATTTAGAGAACATAGAAAGATCAATTCTTCTATTTTTTAGAAAAAAAAATATTAATATAAAAGCAAGCATTTACAAACCTAAATACTATTAGTCAAAAAGCTCATTTACAGCACACGGTTATAATAGTCTATTTAAAAATATTTTATTATTATTGTGTGTAAGTAAAGCTTTAACAAATACATTCCACTTTATTAAATTTTATTGTTTAAATTTATTAATTCATAATATAACTTAATAATAACCAAGCGTATAAATTAGGGCTCGTAGAGCAGTAAGCTTTAGTTCAATTAATAAATTCAAAAATCGGAAATGAACTCAAACACTAAAATTATTGATTTATCATACTTAAAAGAGATGTCTGGTAATAACAAAGACATTATGGTTGAAATGGTTGAAGTATTTATTGAACAAAATCCTGAATTTACTGAAGGAGTCTTTAGTCATTTTGAAAATAGGCAGTGGACAGAACTCGGTGCTGTTGCCCACAAAGCTAAATCATCTGTTAGAATTATGGGTATGGATGAGCTAGGTGATTGTTTAGAAAAAATTGAACATTACTCTAAAGGAAATCAAAAAATTGAACTTCAACAGAAAATTGAAGATAGACACAAACTTAATGATAAAGATTTAAGGATTTGGAACAATGTCCGAAATGAAGAAGTTAATGATATTGATCTCAAATTTATTCCTCAACTTGTTAACTACTTTCTTAACCAAAGTCCAATAGCAATCACTGAATTAAAAAAAGCTATTCTAGAGCTTTAATATGACAAAAAACACAGCCCATATATTAGTCGTTGATAGTAATATCGCAACTCTTAAATATATTGAATTTACCCTAACAGGTATTGGATATAAATCAACCTTGGCTAAGAATGGTTTAGAAGCAATCGAAAAAACTAAGAATCAACATTTCGATCTTATCATCTCAGACCTTTACTTACCACTAATGAGTGGAAATAACCTTGTCAGACAAATTCGACAAACTCCTGAATACAGGCTTACCCCTTTTATTTTTCTTTCGGATAATAATGAAGAAGAAACTTGGATACAAAATTTAAACGATGGTGCTGATGATTTCATCACAAAACCGTTCAAGCAAGAAGTTTTCATCTCAAAAATCAAAGCTCATCTAAAAAAAGCCCTACTAAGAAGAGAGATCTTAGATTCATCCAACAAAAATAATCTCAATTTTGACAAAGGTATTATTATCTATTGCACGCCTTGTGCAAACAAATTCAAACTATCCCAGCAATTCATAAAAACGCCTCTTAAATATAGTGATTCAGATGAAGAGTTATTCTCATATTTAAAAGAGGAAAATGTTTGGCGTATTCTTATCGATGACAATGCGATTTGGGCAATTTCAATTTTAGATAAAATTAGTAAAACAACTGAAAAATTAATCCCCATTGATATTTTAATTTCTGACTCAAATGATACTGATAAAATTGATTATCTCTTAACAAATCATATTGACTCTTTTTTATATAAGCAACTTGATGAAAGATTAATAATTCACCAAATCAACTCATCAGTTCAACAGGAATTCAACTTTAAAAACAAATACTTCAATGCCCTAAACTCGGCAGCTAAGCAATCACCTGTAAGATTCGAAAATCAATACAACGAAGATATTGCAGATTTCAACATCCAAGTTATTCACCAAGCATACAACAAGCTTGCAGGTGGTGATTTTTACGAAACTTTCAACGTTGACAATCAAAAAAAAATAATTGTAATTGGTGATGTAATGGGGAAAAAATGGGATGCATGGTTTTTTGTACCTGCCTATATTGCCTATATAAGAAGCACGATAAACTTTTTCTTGAGTCGTGAAGAATTCGACTTCATCAAGTCTCCTGGTAGATTTCTCGAGATGATAAACAAATCTATTTTTAAAGATCTAAAGCTTAGCGAAGTTTTCACGACTTTAAGCATTATAACCGTTTGCTCACAAACGTCAAAAATTAGCATTGCTTCCGCAGGAGCTCTACAACCCCTCTTTTTTAATGCGAAAGAAAATAAATTAACTCAACTTAATATTACTGGAACTCTATTAGGTGTTATTCCTGATGCACGTTACCTAAGCTTAATCCAAGATTTTAAAAAGGGAGATAAACTCCTACTATATACAGATGGATATACAGAAGCTATAAACGATAGAACTGGGAATATGATTGGTAATGAAGATTTCCTTGAAAGTATTGAGAATGTAATAGGAAAACATAACATCAAACTTTCGGATATTGAGTACGAATTAATACATACATTAAACATTTCTAAGTTTGATGATGACAGAACTCTCTTCATTGTTCAAAAAAATTAAGCCTTAACTTTCTCTGTTCGCTTTTAATTTTGTTCATTTGTCAAAAATCAGAAATCATGACTCCAAACGAAATTATTGGCTGGATGGGAAGCATCCTTTTTGCTATTTGTGGCTTACCTCAAGTTATTCACACTTTCAAAACACAGAAAGTAGATGATCTGAATGAATTTTTCATTTGGCTTTGGTTTTTAGGAGAAGTATTTACATTTTGGTATATCATTGTAGATGATATCAATAATCAAGTGTATCATGTACCTCTTTATTTTAACTACCTCTTCAATCTCATCATGGTG
>JADGEF010000074.1:7270-20549 GCA_016744515.1 Marinifilaceae bacterium
GAAGTATTTACATTTTGGTATATCATTGTAGATGATATCAATAATCAAGTGTATCATGTACCTCTTTATTTTAACTACCTCTTCAATCTCATCATGGTGTTTTATCTTATCTATGCTAAATATCGCTATAACAGCAAACCTACATCACTAGCAATGTTTAAGAATAGAATATTAAAATAAGTCACATACTAATTAAGCTGTTGTGAATATAGTTATCATTGATAATTTCGACTCATTTACCTATAACCTCGCTCACGCCGTAGAACAATTCTCAGATCAAGTTATTGTTATGCGAAACAATGAAATAAACTGGGAGACTATAAACGATTGTGACAAAATCATATTTTCACCTGGACCTGGATTACCTGAAGACGTGAAAATAATGGGTAAGATTCTAGATCAATATAAAACCAGTACACCAATATTAGGTGTATGTCTAGGTATGCAATATATCGGTATTTATTTTGGAGGAGGAATCTTTAATATTGAAAATATCATACATGGTATCCCAAAGGAAACACTAATAACAGATAAAACAGAATACTTATTTCGAAGTATACCTCAAGAATTTAATTCAGGTAGATATCATTCATGGGCTTTAAACAGATATCAATTCCCATCATGTTTAAATATTACAGCTACAGACAATGATAACCTTATAATGGCAATTCGACACAAAGAATTAGACATCTGTGGTGTTCAATTCCACCCAGAATCTATTATGACTGAACAAGGCACTGATATACTAAAAAACTGGATCGAAGCCTAAAGCTTTAACCCAGTTTTTATATCTATAATTCTTCTTACTGCTTAATTATCTTGCCAAACCTTCTTCTTCTCGTATTTCAGATCTTGAAGCACCGATGATTTCACATTGATTTTGAAATTGTAAGATTGGTATGTTCCAAATGGAATTGTATTGAAAGTCATTTGCCAACAGTGTAAATCTCTAGTTAATGAAAACTGAGTTGCCGTAATAGATTTGTTAGCGAAATCGTAACCCGTAGAGAAATTAATTTTCCACTTTGGAGTTAAGCTAAAGTCTCCACGAAACCCAAGATTCTGATTCACATTGCTTTCTCTTCTAGGTTTAGAATAAGTCCATCCATAATCTATTGTAAATGACCAAGGTATATCAAACTTAACATACTTCATTTCATCAGGCTTTCTCTCATTTCCTTTACCACCTTCTTCTCCTTCACTATCATCTTTAAAGTCGCTAGATGATAATCTAAAACCTAAGTCAATAGACGCATTGGTTAAACGAGGACCAAACTTATCAATTTTAACATCATTCGCATTCAAATCATAAGGATCAACTGTAGAATTAAAACTTACATCTAGTTTATTATTAAATATCTTGGTTCGTCCATTTATACGAATATTAGACCAATTCAGAGAATCAGCAAACATATTATAGCTTGTAGAAAACTTAAGACTCTCGAGAAGTTTTACTTTTTTAAAATCCTCATTCCCTGTTGTATCATTGGCAGTCTTAATTTTGGCTTCAACATTATTATCAAGACTTAAATTAATACTCCCTGACTCTTTAGCTCCTGTAGGTGTTCCATACAAACTTCCTTCAAAAATAGAATACTCTACATCCTTACCATCGCCATTCTTGTATGTATTGTAATACTTTTCTCTGTCAACTCCAATCTCAGGCGTATAACTTACACTAATCGAAGGTGTCATGACGTGACGAATAGCCTCAATTTTAGACGTCTTTTTAAAGGTATACATACCATATATCTTCGGACTTAGGGATAATGAAGCTGAAGTCGAATAATTATGCGCATATTTAAATCCCTGAAGCGTATCTATAACAACACCTCCAACAACATCTCCTTCATTGTCCTCCAGTGTTGGATCCCATGACTTGCGGATAGATCGAGAATACAAAACACCTTTATAATTTAAAGTTGGTGATAAGGTTAAATCACGAGCTAACTTAAAATTAGTTGTAACAGGAATACTATGTTGATACCCATTTTTCCAATCTTTCGTTAAAGAAGAAGACATCAACTTCTTCTCTTTGGTATTGATTCTATTCTCCAATTTCGATGAATAGCTTACTCCAATTTTATCATACCATTTTAAGTTTGAACTCTTCCCTTTAGTTCTGAAAGGGTAAATTTGAGTCATATTAAGTGATAAACTCGGTAAAGTAAGAGCAATAGTCGTATCTCTACTATTTTGAGAGTGGCGTAAAGACCCATTCAAACTAAAAGGTTTTCCGGGCCATTTTTTACTATACGAAATACTCGATTGCTTCTGATTATTCACAATCTTATTAATATTTTGCGAGTTATTTCTATCATTCTCTGATGTAGAAAAATTTACCGAAGCAGAAAATGTTCGGTATGGATTTGCTTTTGCATCTTGTGTATGCGTCCACCGAATAGCAAAATCGGTAGCTTCAGAATAATCATCTAAACCCTTATCTCCGTATTTATTTTTGTGGTACTCACCTGCTAAGCTACCACTATATCGATATCGTTTTTTATATTTCGAATTCATGTTCAATCCCCATGAACCATTAGAAAAAATATCTGCACGCGTAGCTAAATCTACATAATCGTTTATCGCCCAATAATACCCCAGACCGCGTAAATTAAAACCTCTTCGTTTTTCTTCACCATAACTTGGTAAAAGAATACCTGACGAATACTTACTACTAAAAGGGAAAAATCCGAAAGGAAGTCCGATCGGCAATGGCACATCTTCTAATACAAGGTGCAAAGGACCAGAAACAATTTTATCATCCTTAATCATTTTAGCCTTTGTCATGCTCACATAAAAATGAGGATGAGGATGATCGCATGTTGTATATTTACCATTTCTTAAAAAGAATGTATTCTCATCCATCCTTTTAGTTAACTCACTATGTACATAGCCACTTTCTTGCTCAGTAATAACTTCATTAACCAAGCCTTTACCTGTTTCAAAATTATATTTCAATTTCTTACAAGTAAATTCTTCCGCACCATCTTTAAATTCAGGTGTGTGAATAAACGTATCAGTACTATCTTTTATACCATATGCAAAAGCTTCTTTCTTTGCTATATCAAGTTCGATATAATATGCTTTCAATTCAATTGATCCATATTTCACAAAAGCATTATTAGTCAAAAATACTTTCTGTCCAGTAAGAGAAAACGTGACACTATCGTCTGCATTATATTCTACTGCAGTCTCGAAAAATGGTTTTGGAGCTGTTGAGTCTGCAACTATAGAGTCATTCTGAACGCCATCTTTGTTTTGTGATTTTAGATCTAAAGAATCAACTTGCTGTATGAGTTCAGAATACCAATTAACTTCAACTGGAGATTCCTTAGAATGCTCATATTTAGAATACTCATTCCCGACTAGACTAAAGTCCGCAAATATATTTAACGGGATTAAGCTAAGAATGAAAAGTATAAAAAGCTTTTGTTGTAATTTTAATTGCAATTTTTATAGTTATTTTTGTACAAGAATGAGATCGACTAATAAACTTAAAAATCAGATGTAGTACACTAACATTTAAGCATGTAAGACTTTTTTAGTTCAAAAGATGAATATCATCTTTATGAAACAGAAATGTCTCAGGTCGCCAAAATTACAAATAAAACTACTATATTCCCTAATCTAAACACTGTTCAGAATCATTTTTTAAGTTCTTTTATGAAGATTTCTTATCTGATTTTTTTTTCGAATAAAATTTCACAATATATAATGAATAGAGTATCAGTTTTTTTAATGCTATTTGTTCTTTGCTCAATAAGCTTTTTAAGTAATGGACAAAACTCCGAATATAAAATCAATACTATTGTTATTGATGCTGGTCATGGTGGAAAAGATCCTGGAGCTATAGGTAAACATTCGTATGAAAAAGATATTGCTCTAAACATCTCTCTCAAAACTGGAGAGTATATTAAAAAGCACTTCCCTCATATAAAAGTTATTTATACAAGAAAAACAGATGTTTTCATACCTCTAAAAAAAAGACCAGAAATTGCTAACAAGGCAAAAGCTGATCTCTTTATTTCTATACATGCCAATAGTCTTGGTAATAATAATACGAGAACATATGGTACTGAAACTTTCATTTTAGGATTACATAAATCAAAAGACAATTTAGCTGTTGCAATGAAAGAGAACTCTGTAATGCTATACGAAGATGATTATACAAACAAATATGAAGGCTTTAACCCTAAAGATCCTGCTTCATATATCATTTTCAACTTGATGCACAGTTTGCATATAGACAACAGTACATCAATGGCTCAACATACCGAAAATCAATTTAAAAATAGAGTAGGCAGACGATCAAGAGGTGTAAAAGCTGCTGAGCTTTGGGTATTAAGAAAAGCTAGTATGCCTTCGGTTTTAATTGAGGTTGGTTTTATCTCAAATCCTGCTGAAGAACGATTCCTAAAATCGAAAAAGGGGCAAGACTATATGGCCTCAGCAATCTTCAGGGCTTTTAGATCATATAAAGAAGAAATTGAACGACATAGTTCTCGTACATTTGAAGTAGTAGCAGATCCCTCAGAAGTGTTAAATGACGTTTATTATTGTATTCAGGTTAAATCCTCATCAAAGAAAATCCCTTTAAATGCTCAAGTTTTTTCTGGCTTAGAAAATGTATCAGAAAAACATATGAATGGTATTTACAAATACTCTGTAGAACAAAACTCTGATCTTAGAACAGTTATAAACAGAAAGAAACAAATCAAAAAGATAATTCCAGACTGTTTCATCGTTGCCTATTATAAGGGTAAGCCTATTTCTATTAAAGAAGCCAAAAATATTCAAAAATCATAATAAATATTCGATACCTTTGATTAAGAAAAATCAAAGTAATCACACAATATTACTAAATGAAAATATCAAAAGAAGTTACGATTGGAATATTGGTTTTAGCTGCCATTACGATTTTTATTTGGGGAATAAATTTCCTTAAAGGAGATAGCATATTCTCAACAGATCAAATATTTTACGCCAAATACCAAAGAGTTGATGGATTAAAAAAGTCGAGTCCCATAACTCTTAAAGGATTCAAAGTCGGTCAAATCAAATCTATCGAATTCAGCGAATCAAATATTGATGATCTAATTGTCGCATTCTCGGTGAGTGACGGATTCAAACTTCCTAACAATACGACTGCTAGAATTGTAAGTTCCGATATTATGGGAACTAAAGAAATTCAAGTTATTCTGGGCAACTCTAAAAAAATACTACACGCTGGAGATACCATTAGAGGAAGTATTGAAGGTGACTTGAAAGAACAAGTTAGTATGCAGATGCTACCTCTTAAGAATAAGGCTGAGAAATTAATGTCGAGTGTTGACTCTGTTCTAACAGTGATTCAGTATATTTTTAACGCTGATGCACGTGATAATATATCGCAAAGCCTTGCTAGTATTAAAAGTACCATCGATAAACTGAAAAATACCTCAAGCAACCTTGACACTTTAGTAAGCGGACAAAGGTCTCATATGGAAAAGATATTAGCAAATGTAGAATCTATAACTAGTAACCTAGAGTCAAATGGTGAAAACATTAGCAATATCCTGACCAATTTTTCAAGCATTTCTGATTCTCTGAAACAAGCTGAAATTGCTTCAACAGTAAACAATGCCAATGCTGCTTTAGCTCAGGTAGACGAAATATTCCAGCAAATAAATTCAGGGAAAGGTAGCATAGGAGCTTTTCTTAAGAATGATAGCCTTTACCACAATATGGAATCTGCATCAAAGCACTTAGATGAACTTTTAGTAGATCTTAAAGCTCATCCCAAACGTTACGTTCAAGTCTCAGTTTTCGGACGTAAAGACAAAAAGAGAAAGAAATAATCTAGAATTTATATCAACAAAAAAGCCAGATTAAAATCTGGCTTTTTTTTTAGTTTAAAATAAGATTGTTTAAATCTTCAAAAGATGTCCTTACGTTACAATGAGCTTCAGAGTAACGCATAATTCTCTTAATCAAACTAGCTGGTGCTTCAAGCAATGAATCATCAATATATTTGATTAAATCTCCCGATCCCATCAAGTTATCTATAGAGATACTTTCCAGTTCTTTGAGAAAATCATCATGATTCGTTTCTGATGCCCAACCTACAAGTGTAAAAATTGAATCCATCCGCATATATAATTGGTTTGTTCTTTCAGATCAAGATACTTCATTTAAGAAGTTGAGTTAGCAACTATACTAAAAGTTACTTCCACAATTTAAATTATGAACAAGATTAATCACTACTTATGGTTTGCTAATCCAATTAACTCTAATTTTATCCTCAATCCATTCTTCAAAATTGAAAGTTTTAAAATCATAAATCATGGAAGATGCTTCAACGATCCTTTTAACCCATTCATTATTAATTTCAGTTCTTGTTTTAAAATTAGTTCTCCATATTTCATTAAGTTTCTCAATCCCAGTTTCATTAAATTCATCAACTATTAAATCAATATTATCCACAAACTTAACAAGAACCTTGGGCAACAAATCAAGTGTCGAATTACCAATTAGAATATCATCTCTTCCTCCTGCAGTAAATAAATCACGCACATTAGGACATATAATCCTTTGCTTAACAGATAACCATAAAGTGAACCTATCAAACTTAGAATGTTGCTTACCTAATATTTCAGGAAAATATGTATATCCTTTTATCTTAAAATTATCCTTATCGCCTTTACTCAATGAATTCCAAATCTTGAAAACAATCGAATCAGGCTTATATTCCTCATTATCTAGCCACCAAAGCTCTTGACCTTCACTTAATTTATTACGGTAATATTCTTTAAATGGTTTGATAGGATTTTCACTTTGTCTGATATTGTCATAATCAATATCAATTTTATCAAATATAGTTTCGCCATTTTCAAGATTCATATCAATCGCATATCTTGGAGAATGCGTCACTAAAACATCATAAAGGCAATCTTCATAAGGACGACATTTAAATTCAATTGGATCAACGATTTTCCCAAAGAGCATATATATACGCTGAATATTTTCAACTCTTGTGCTTTCGAGAACACTATTCCCTGTTGTTTTCCAGTGATTCTGCTTAGTTGATTTCACTTCAACTCCATAAAAATCATTAGCAATAATATCTGGAAATTTTTGTCCTGAAATTAGCTCAATAGTTCCTTCAAATGGTGTATTTCCCGAACATGAACACATTACATCATAGACTTCATTTTCTAATTTACTACCTAATAACTTCAGATACCGATCTGTTTCCTTAACTGAAGTTTCACTCAACGTATCAGTTGTAATTTTCAACAACTGTTCAAAATCAGAATTTGCAACCTCTTTATTTAAACTTACTAACATGAATGGTTTTTAAAATATTTATCCCACACAGTCTCTATTCTTTTAGCTAAATTATATGCCATTAACGGAGGAACAGCATTCCCAATAATTTTATACGCCTGAGAAGGACTTATTAAAAATCTTCTTCTAGTTTCATCCGATTTAATAACAAAATCAAAATCTGGAGGAAAAGATTGAATTAATCCACATTCTCGAACAGTTAATCGACGTTCTTTTTTCCCAGAATTTAATTCATCCAAATATCTTCCACCATTTTCAACTGATAATCTTCTAAACTCAATATTCCCATGGTGTTCAGATCTGATAGTAGGTCCTAAACCAAACATGTTAACTTCTGATTGCCCTTGGCAATGTTTTCCCATAAACTTCGCTTTCGAATAATGTATTTGAGAAATATCGTCCGACTCGTTAGGTTCAACAACAACATCAAGTATATCTTTTAACGCAGTAAAGGATTTTTTAGTATGCGTTTCAAAAGGATATGGATTATATTCTTCACTTATATTTTTCTTCGCTAACTCGTTTAGTACTGTAGGCAAAAGTTCTGATTTTTTAATCCCAATAAAAAACACTCTTTCTCTTGATTGTGCAACACCATAGCTAGCCGAATGTAAAACTTGTGGTTCAAGTACTAAGTAACCATTACCATTAGCAGATGCAAAATCTTTTTGAATGACATCTTTCACATCAGATAAATTCACTAAACCTTTTACATTTTCTGCTATGAATATTTTAGGCTCAGTTATTTCAACAACTCGTTTCATCCAATAATAAAGCTTCCCACGTGTTTCTTCCGTTGGTAAATCTCCATTTATAAGCTTCCCATCATGTTTCCTTTGAGAATTAAATCCATTTCTCTTTCCTGCAACACTAAAATCTTGGCAGGGAAAACCTCCTATTACAACATCTACCTTTTTAGGAAAAACTTCTAATCCTTGTTCATGCAATTTTACTAGATTAACAATACTCTCCTTATGAAAAATTTCAGGCTTATAATTTTTCTTAGAAAAGTTATGAACCCAAGCATTCCTTGCATCTTTTAATATATCATTTGCAAAAACAGTTTTGAACCTAGTAGTCTTTAATTCAACATATGAATTATCTATTTCTTTTTCTACAAAATCATTATATGAAGTTTTCGAAATTGTTTTTTTATGAGCTATAAATCCTCCTTCAAAGCCTAAATCCATACCTCCACAACCAGAAAAAAGTGAAACTATACTTAAGTCTTTTTCTTCATTATCATCAACCCCTTGAGAAGATAGATACAACGAGAGCTGTTCTTTCAGTATGTCTAACTGAGTATCTTCAATATCTATATTTTTCAAATCAATTTCCATAAATACAAAGATACAATTCTCTTTCCAATCTCTTGATTAAATTAGCCTGAACAATATCTTATCATCAATATACATATGTTAAATCATCTCCTTCTCACAGTAAATAATCCTCGGGCAAGCCCACGAAGCATTCTTAATATCTTTTTTCAAATTTTAGTATTTCATTACATCGAGTCATAAAATACTACATTACGGCGCAAGCCTCAAGGGTTTGAACCTATAAGAGATTAAAATCTTCAGAAAGGCTAATATTCCTATAATAGTTGAAGATTGAGTTGATTCTCTTCAATCATTTTCCTCATATTAATAAGTGCATACCGCATACGTCCAAGTGCCGTATTGATACTAACATCAGTATCATCGGCAATTTCCTTAAAACTCAAGCCCTTATAATGACGTAGAACAATTACTTCGCGCTGATCTTCAGGAAGACGATCAACCAATTCTTTCACTTCGTAATGAATCTGAGATCTAATCATGATATCCTCACAATTGTCATCACTAAACTTATCTGAATTAAACAGGTCTAATTCAAAATCATCATTAGAATAAACTTTATTCATTTTTTCTTGCCTAAAATGATCGATGATCAAATTATGGGCAATACGAAATACCCAAGCCAAGAATTTACCGTTATCACGATATTTGCCTGCTCGTAATGATTGAATAACCTTAATGAAAACATCCTGAAAGATATCTTCAGCTAAATCTTTATTTTTTACGATTAAATAAATGTAGGTATACACCCTATCTTTATGGCGAGTTATGAGTATTTCTATTCCAGACGGGTCGCCAGAAATAAATTGCTCAATATAATATTGATCGCTCTTTAAATCAAATTTCTCCAATTTCACATTTTATATTTTAAGTAATAAAGTGTAGAGATTGATCTATAAGCAAAGTAGGATTTAGTGTGTGTAATATTATATCACTTGCAAGATTATAAATAATAAAGAGTTTTGCAAATCAATAGAACTTAAATAAATTTGTAAGATTTTACATTTCGCTCAGAAATTCTAGAAATAAACATGATTAAGCAAGATAAGTTCATCACCATAAAAGGAGCCAGAGTCCATAATCTTAAGAATATCAACTTAAAGATTCCTCGTAATAAATTTATTGTGGTCACAGGACTTTCTGGTTCAGGAAAATCATCCTTGGCTTTCGACACACTTTATGCCGAAGGTCAACGACGTTACGTGGAGAGTTTATCATCATATGCTCGTCAGTTTCTTGGGAGGATTAACAAACCAGAGGTCGATTTCATTAAAGGAATTCCACCAGCAATTGCCATTCAGCAGAAGGTAAACACTCGTAATCCTAGATCAACAGTAGGAACATCAACAGAAATATACGATTACTTAAAGCTGCTTTTTGCCCGAGTGGGAAAAACCTACTCTCCTATTTCTAATACATTAGTAAAAAGACATAGTGTTAGTAATGTGGTAAATTTTGCTCTAGAACAAGAAGCAGATGCTACCATCATGATTATGGCAAAACTTTATCCTAACAGTGATCGTTCAAGAAAAGAACAGCTAGAAGTTTTATCACAACAAGGTTTTTCGAGAATAGAAATCGATGGGAAAGCACACAAAATATTCGATGTCCTGGAAGATAAAGCTCTGTTATCAATTAAAGGAGACATTCATATCATCGTTGATAGACTTCGTGTCAATAATGATGAAGACACTCAACATCGCTTGGCTGATTCAATTCAAACTGCCTTTTACGAAGGGAAAGGGGAATGTTTAATTTCAATTTCAGACTCCAAAGCATTAAATTACCATAGCTTTTCAAATCGTTTTGAAGCTGATGGAATCATTTTTGAAGATCCACACACACATACTTTCAGCTTTAACAACCCTGTTGGTGCGTGTCCTAAATGTGAAGGATTTGGTAAAGTTATTGGCATAGACGAAGACTTGGTAATTCCTAACAAAACCTTAAGCGTATACGAAGATGCAGTGGTTTGTTGGAAGGGTGAAAAAATGAGAAAATGGAAAGAAGAACTCGTATTTGTTGCTGATAAATTCGATTTTCCGATTCACAAACCATTCCTAGAACTAAGCAATGAACAAAAACAATTACTTTGGACAGGGAACAAACATTTTAAAGGACTACATGCTTTCTTTGCTTATGTCGAATCCAAACAATATAAAATTCAATACCGTGTTATGCTATCGCGATATCGTGGTAAAACGACTTGCCTCGATTGTAGAGGCACACGATTAAAGAAAGAAGCTGGCTACATCAAAATTACAGGAAAAAACATTCAGGACTTAGTCCTAATGCCGATCTCTGATCTAAATGAATTCTTCAATAATCTAAAACTTGAGGGAAGTGATGCGAAAGTTGCAAAGCGAATTCTGATTGAAATTCAGAATCGACTTCAATTTCTTTCTGATGTTGGACTTGGTTACCTAACTCTAAATAGATTATCGAGCAGTTTATCTGGTGGTGAATCACAACGAATTAATCTTGCAACATCGCTTGGTAGTAGCTTGGTTGGTTCTCTTTACATTCTTGATGAACCGAGTATTGGTTTACATTCAAAAGACACAGAACTTTTAATAAAAGTACTAAAACAGTTGCGCGATTTGGGAAACACTGTTGTTGTTGTTGAGCACGATGAAGACATTATTATGGCGGCTGATCAAGTTATTGATATAGGACCTTATGCTGGACGACTTGGTGGCGAATTGGTGTTTCAAGGAACTGTGGAAGAGCTTAAAAATTCTAATGTAAGCCTAACATCGCAATACTTATCAAAAACACGATCTATTCCAACACCTACCTCTCGACGAAAATGGAACAATTATATCGAGATTCTAGGTGCTCGAGAAAACAATCTGAAATCGCTTGATATAAAGTTTCCTCTTAATGCTATGACTTTGGTTACAGGTGTTAGTGGTTCTGGAAAATCATCGTTAATAAAAACCATACTCTACCCTGCCCTTAAGAAGCATTACGGTGGTTATTCTGATAAGAGTGGTCAGTATGATGCACTTAAAGGAGACTTGCACATGATTAGCAATGTTGAATTTGTTGATCAAAATCCTATTGGTAAATCTTCTCGTTCGAACCCTGTAACTTATCTAAAAGCTTACGATGAGATCAGAAAACTATATGCCGATCAACAAGCTTCGAAGTATAGTGGATACAAATCATCGCACTTTTCTTTCAATATTGACGGAGGAAGATGTGATGAATGCCAAGGCGAAGGAATTATAAAGGTAGAGATGCAGTTTATGGCTGACGTTTATTTACAATGCGAAAGTTGTAAGGGACGTCGTTTTAAAGATGATATACTGGATGTTAGATATCGAGGAAAAAATATTCACGACATTCTTGAGATGACAGTGAATGAAGCCACAGAATTCTTTATGGAAGCCACAGGTAAAACTGAGAAAAAGATAGCTCAACGATTGAAACCCTTAGTTGATGTCGGCTTAGGCTACGTAAAGCTTGGTCAAGCATCGAGCACTCTAAGTGGAGGTGAAAGTCAACGAGTTAAACTGGCCTCATTCCTTGCTAAAGAGAAAGCTGAGCCTTGCTTATTTATTTTTGATGAGCCAACTACAGGTCTTCATTTTCATGATATTAACAAACTAATGGATGCCTTTAATGCACTTATTGCAAGGGGGCATAGTTTAATTGTGATTGAACACAATATGGAAGTTATTAAATGTGCCGACTGGATTATAGATCTTGGTCCTGAAGGTGGAATTAATGGTGGTAAACTATGCTTTGAAGGCTTGCCAGAAGAAATCATCAAAGAATCAAAATCCTTTACAGGAGAATATTTAAAAGAAAAATTATAGACGTAAAATAAAGTTACACCATGATAGATTTAAATTTAAAGAACGACAAATTAGTTTTAGAAAGTATTGACAAGTTACGTGCTAAAGGTAACATCAATGACTTACCAACAATTCTTGATTATTTAGTCGAGCCAGCGAATGCTTCAATTGAGAAGGCCTTATATAATTTTATTTTCGATATAAAAGACCCAAAGGCAGTTGAACCAATAATCGCAGCTATCCAGAACGAAAAATATCTGTCTATACAAAAGAAATTGATTGAAATGTGTTGGCAGTCGAGCTTAAAGTTTGCAAACCACATTAGTTTATTTGTTGATCTATTAATAAAAGGTGATTTCGAAATTGCATTTGAGGCATTAACAGTAATCGAGAACATGGAAGAGGTTCTTGATTCTAAATCTAAAGAACAAGAAATGTCTAAGCTTAAAAATGCAATACCAACAGTAAGCGAAGATCGTAAAGAATGGTTACACGAGGCTTTTCATATCATAGAACAAGCAGCAGAATAATCAATTCTTGAATTGATCAATTTATTTGAAAGCTTCATTACGTCATAGTAGTGAAGCTTTTCTTTTTGCAAGAATCGTATTCTGTGAAAAGGCACGAATACAAATAGCTCAACAAGGATACCCAATTGGCATTAAAACCCTTTTTCGAAAATTCGATTGTCCTAATCTATCCAACCCCTATACAGGGCAAACTCACACTTTTATTCAGGGCAAATGCATTTAAAACTGATACTGCAATAAATCAAGCAGCAGAGCTGCGTCATATTTGTAGCTATAGGTA
>JADGEF010000075.1 GCA_016744515.1 Marinifilaceae bacterium
GGTTTAACATGAGCCGTGTACGAGGTCCGTACGCACGGTTCTGTGAGAGGGATAAATATAGGATAGTGTTTGTTATCCTATATTTACCCTACTTGATTGAATCAATTAAGCTTTTCTGTCCTCGGGTAAACCATAGGTTTCTAATACATAGTCAAGGTCTTTATCGCCTCTACCACTTAGGTTAATAAGTATTGATTGCTTAGGGTTTTCTTTCGCCAACTTAATTGCGTAGGCAATCGCATGAGCCGACTCTAGCGCTGGAATAATACCTTCCATTCTACTTAATTCGAAAAAGGCATCGATACATTCGTTGTCATCAATATAATGATATTCTGCACGTTTTAGATCTTTAAGCATAGAATGCTCAGGACCAACTCCAGGATAATCAAGACCACTTGCTGCAGAATAGACAGGCGCAAGTTCACCGGCAGCATCTTGTAGGGTATAACATTTGAAGCCATGAATAATACCAGGTTTACCAAGAGTAAGTGTTGCAGCATGTTGTCCTTCTTTATCGATACCATGCCCTGCAGGTTCAACACCGTGTAGTTTGATATTTGCATCATCTAAAAACGCAGAGAAAATCCCCATAGCATTACTACCACCACCAATACAGGCTACTACGTTGTCTGGCAATTCTCCTGTCATTTCTTCAAATTGATCACGCGCTTCGATACCAACAACACGTTGGAATTCACGAACCATCATTGGAAAGGGGTGAGGTCCTACTACCGATCCAATGCAATAAATGGTATTGATAGGATCTTTTAAATAAGCTTCAAAAGCTGAGTCTACTGCTTCTTTAAGAGTTTTTAATCCATGAGTAACTGGAATTACAGTTGCACCAAGTATCTTCATACGCATCACATTAGGATGCTCTTTGGCAATGTCAACTTCGCCCATATGAATCTCGCACTCTAAACCGAAGTAGGCAGCAGCAGTTGCCAATGCTACACCGTGTTGACCAGCTCCCGTTTCTGCAATTAGCTTTTTCTTTCCCATATACTTAGCAAGTAAAGCTTCGCCCATGCAGTGGTTTAATTTATGGGCTCCTGTATGATTTAAGTCTTCACGCTTTAGGTAGATACGTCCGCCATACTTTTCTGATAATCGGTTACAATAATAAACAGGTGTAGGACGTCCTTGGAAGTGCTTACGTATACTTCTTAATTCTGAAATAAATTCATGAGATTTACTTATAGAGTAGTAAGCGTCATTGATTCGTTTCATTTCTTCTTCAAGAACAGGTGGAATAAAACTTCCTCCAAATTCTCCGAAATAGCCTTCTTCGTTAGGGTAATTTTTAAAATAGTCTTTGAATGTCATGGTGTTTTGATTTTATAATTAGAATTCTACGATTTAGAGCAAAAAAAAGACCTGCGAGAAGCAGGTCTTTTAGTATATGAATTATGTGCATATGGCTAAGCCTTCTCGATATGATTTCTTGAGAAGTTCCACCAAAATTTATTTTTTGTCATATTTATTTTCATGCTGTAATGTTATTGCTAATTTTTCTTTTAAACAAATTTCATTTCAAAAAAAATGAAATTGGCATTGACTTTTTGCTTTATGATTCGTAACTTATATGGTTATGACTTTTAACTATAGAAGTAATGTTTAAGTTGTTGTTAATACGATACTTGGTACTAGTTTATATTTGGTATCGAAAATTGGAGTGAAAAATGATAAGAAAATATAAGGAAAGTGATATAGATGAAATTCTAGAAGTTTGGTATCAAGCATCAAGAATGGCTCATCCTTTTTTAGATGCTGATTTTATGGGCATGGAGAAAAGGAATATTCGCGATGTGTATATTCCAAATACTTCAACTTGGGTGTTTGAAAAAGAGGAGCTTGTTCTTGGTTTTATTTCGATGATGGGTAATGAAGTGGGGGCTATATTTGTTCGTCCAGATTATCATGGCATAGGAATCGGTAGACAATTAATGGACTTTGTTTCTGACTTTCATGATGAGATGGAAGTCGAGGTATTTGAACGAAACAAGGTGGGCAAAGCCTTCTACGATAAGTATGGTTTTGAATTGCTTGAAGAACTGGTGCATAAGGAAACTAATAATAGAATACTTCGTTTAAGATATCGAAAGTAATATATGGAATATGTTAACTTAGTTTCTTTTATGGCAAGACTTTTTTAATAGAATTGATAAGAATAAAGAATGTTCAGTGTAATTATTATCTTTAGTAGCTAATTATATTTTAAGATTAGAAGGAGATTTTATTTCAAAATATTTTATTAAGATTTTGATTATGAGTTTAAAGAGTTGTTTGTTTCTGTGTGCAGTGTTGATTTTAATAAGCTGTGGTAAAGATGATGGACCTGTTGAAAAGGGAATTGAAAGCGATGCTTCTTACACTGTTACTTTTACTATGCATTGGAATGGTACAGATTTTCCAACAGATTATCCGTCAAATGCCCACTTTTCACCTCTAATTGGTTGGTCTCATCCAACAACGAGCACTTTATTTAAAATCGGAACAACTGCATCTGCAGGAATAGAAGAGATGGCTGAAACAGGTGGTACAGGAACCTTAAAAACTGAACTAGAAGCTAAAATTACTGCCGGTGAAGGTTTTGATTTTATTCTTGGTAGTAGCCTTGGAAGTGGAACGGGTGAAATTACTGTTGATGTTGAGGTAAATGTAGCAAATTCATCAGTTACACTGGTTTCTATGATTGCACCAAGCCCCGATTGGTATGTAGCAGCTCTGAACGTAAATTTGTATGATGGAACTCACTTTGTAGATAGTAAAACTGTTACAGCTGCTGTTTACGATTCGGGAACTGATAGTGGAGTAACTTTTGTTTCTGCTGAAGCAGACACCGATCCAAAGGGGTTAATCTCATTATTTGTTGATGCTCCACTTGGAGACGGAACAGATTTATCTGCGGACTTTGCCACTGTAACTTTTACAAAAAAATAATTTTAAATATTTGAGTTCTTAAGGTCTCTGATTAATAATTAGAGACCTTTTTCTTGGAAGATTATTCGTTAAATTAGTGAGGAGTAAAATTACAGGAAGCTATTCATTTCAGCTTTATAGATATTCGAGTTAATCAATAGAATTCCTCGAGGCTTGCCCCGGACTTGTTTATTAGACGATATTTTGATAATCTATTTGAGAGACTAATGATAACAGCTGTTTCATAATAAATGAAATTATCTTGGGGAAAATACGGATAAGTATATGATTTTTCCTCTCCCTTTCATAAAGTACTTACTATAAGTCTTAGGCAATTCAATAAAATTAATTACTTTTGATTCCCATGGATATGAACAGGTATCTTATTGTCGTTTTTTCGGTGCTTACAGCGTGTGCATCTGCCGTTCCTAATGTAGATTATGAGGAACTGGTTGATGATGTACAACGTTTTGCTGCTTGGTATGCCGATCATTCTGATAGTATAGAAGATTGCTATAATCTACCAATTCTTGTTCCTACCCAAAATGCTACGGAAATTTCTGAGATTTATACAGCGAAGAGTTTGATTCTTCCTTTGATCAAGAAATTACCAAAATTTCCACATTTAAATTCGGATCTTGTTCATTTATATGAACCGATTTGTGTTGAAATTCCTGAAGCAATCACTGCTTTTAACTTTCAATATGAATCAATCTTTCTTGCCGGATCCAATGGCATACGTGCTCCAGGTTTATCTTAAATCTCAACATTAAATACGTGTTCATTTAATTCATATTCTGAATTAGATAATGGTATGCTGTTAACTGTAGTTGATAATTTATAAACACAAAAGTGTGTGAGTTGAATAACTACTTCTTTTTAAAAATAATAGATAATTATAAAGATGGGTTTTGTAGATAAAACATTAGGTAAGCTGTTTGGTAATAAATCAGATAGAGACCTTAAGGAATTAACGCCATACTTGGCGAGTATTAATAAGGAATACGATAGGATTAAGCAATTAGGTATCAATGAACTTCGTGCTGAATCTCAATTGTTAAAAGATAAAGTTCAGGATTATATCAAAGCTGAGAAAGATGAAATTCAAGCTTTAAAAGATAAAATTGAGTCAGGAGAACTTTCTGTGAATCAGAAAGAGGAAACATACGATAAAATTGATGGGATTGAAGAGTCTATCGATGACAAAATAGAGGAAGTTCTAGATCAGATATTACCAACAGCTTTCTGTATTGTAAAAGAAACTGCTCGTCGTTTTACTGAAAATGAAGAGATTGAGGTTACAGCAACACAGTTCGATCGTGATTTGGCAGCTCGTATGGATAATGTACAAATTGAAGGAGATAATGCTGTTTGGTTTAACTCTTGGGATGCAGGTGGTACTGAGGTTGTGTGGAATATGGTTCACTACGATTCTCAAATGATTGGTGGCGTTGTATTGCATCAAGGAAAAATTGCTGAGATGGCAACGGGTGAGGGTAAGACCCTTGTTGCAACACTTCCGGTATTCTTAAATGCATTAACAGGTCGAGGTGTTCACGTAATTACCGTGAATGATTACCTAGCTAAGCGTGACTCGGAATGGATGGGACCTATTTATCAATTCCACGGATTATCGGTTGATTGTATCGATAAGCACACTCCAAACTCAGATG
Source organism: Marinifilaceae bacterium (assembly GCA_016744515.1). Taxonomy (GTDB): domain Bacteria; phylum Bacteroidota; class Bacteroidia; order Bacteroidales; family Marinifilaceae; genus Ancylomarina. The sequence goes on from JADGEF010000075.1 coordinate 4,596, forward strand.
AACGTCGTATCGCATATGCATGTGATGTTACTTTCGGAACAAATAATGAATTTGGGTTTGACTACCTACGTGATAATATGGCAACCAATCCAAAGGATTTGGTTCAGCGTCGTCACAACTATTCAATTGTCGATGAGGTTGACTCGGTATTAGTTGATGATGCTCGTACGCCATTGATTATCTCAGGTCCTGTTCCTAGAGGCGAGCATCAATTATATGATGAGTTGAAGCCTAAGGTTCAGAAGTTAGCTAAGGCTCAAACTGAACTGGTGATGAAAATGTTCACAGATTCTAAGCGTTTGTTGAAGTCTGAGGATAAAAAAGAGCATGAAGAAGGTGCTAAGTTATTGCTTAGAACTTTTAAAGGGATGCCTAAAATGAAGCCACTTATTAAATTCTTAAGTGAGCAAGGAAATAAAGCTTTATTGTTGAAGACTGAGAACTTCTACATGCAAGAAAATAACAAAAATATGCACATCATTACTGATGATTTGTACTATGTTATTGATGAAAAACAAAACTCAATTGAGTTAACTGATATTGGTATCGATTTGATTACTGACGATAGTGATGACTCTGCATTCTTTATTTTACCGGATATTGGATCAGAGGTTGCAGTTATTGAGAAATCGGATATGTCTGATGAGGAAAAGCTGAAGACTAAGGATGAAATGATCCAAAGTTATTCGGTTAAATCTGAGCGTGTGCATACCGTTAATCAATTGCTAAAGGCTTATTCACTTTTCGAGAAGGATGTAGAGTACGTTCTTATGGATGGTAAGGTGAAAATTGTTGATGAGCAAACGGGGCGTATTATGGAAGGTCGTCGCTATTCTGATGGTTTGCACCAAGCGATTGAAGCGAAGGAAAGTGTGAAAGTTGAGGCTGCAACACAAACATTTGCTACTATTACTCTTCAGAACTACTTTAGAATGTACCACAAGCTTTCGGGTATGACAGGTACTGCAGAAACTGAAGCAGGTGAATTATGGGATATTTATAAATTGGATGTTGTTGTTATTCCAACAAACCGTCCAATTACTCGTGATGATAGAGAAGATCTAGTTTATAAAACTAAGCGTGAGAAGTACAATGCTGTTATCGATGAAATTGGAGAACTTGTAAAAGCAGGTCGTCCGGTATTGGTTGGTACAACTTCAGTTGAGATTTCGGAACTATTGAGCCGAATGTTGAAAATAAGAGGTATTAAGCACAATGTACTAAATGCAAAATTACACCAGCGTGAGGCAGATATTGTTGCTGAAGCGGGTTATAAAGGAACGGTTACTATTGCAACCAATATGGCGGGTCGTGGTACCGATATTAAATTGAGCGCAGAAGTGAAAGATGCCGGTGGTTTAGCTATTATTGGTACAGAGCGTCATGATTCTCGTCGAGTTGACCGTCAGTTGCGTGGTCGTGCTGGTCGTCAGGGAGATGTAGGTTCTTCTCAGTTCTTCGTTTCTCTTGAGGACGATTTGATGCGTTTGTTTAGTTCAGATCGTATTGTGAAGTTGATGGATAGAATGGGGATTGAGGATGGTGAAGTAATTCAGCACTCAATGATTTCAAAATCTATCGAAAGAGCTCAAAAGAAAGTTGAAGAGAATAACTTCGGTATACGTAAGCGTTTGCTTGAGTACGATGATGTAATGAATTCTCAACGTGAGGTAATTTACAAACGTCGTCGTCATGCTTTATTTGGTGAGCGTATTCAAGTTGATATTGCCAATATGATTTTCGATGTTTGCGAATCGGTGGTTGATGAATACCATGGTGGAGATTTCGAAGATTTCAAGTTAGAATTAATTCGTGTTCTTTCAATTGAATCTCCTGTTACTGCGGAAGAATTCATGAAAGAGAAGCCAGAGGATATATCTAGTAAACTACACGAACTTGTTTTAGATGCTCATAAGCGTAAAGTGGAAACAATAAGCAAGCAAGCTTATCCTGTAATTAAGGATGTTTATGAAACCAAAGCAGAAATGTACGAGAATATCGTTGTGCCTATTTCTGATGGAACAAAAAACTTCCAAGTTGTTACAAACTTGAAGAAAGCATACGAAACAAAAGCAGAAGAATTGGTTCGTGCTTACGAAAAGATCGCTATTCTTGCCACTATTGATGATTCATGGAAAGAACATCTTCGTGAAATGGATGACTTGAAGCAATCTGTTCAGAATGCATCTTACGAGCAAAAAGATCCACTATTGATTTACAAATTTGAATCTTTCAATTTATTTAAAACAATGATTGAAGAAACAAACAAATTAGTTGTGGCAACTCTAATGAAAGGTCACATTCCTTTGCAAATGCCAGATGAGGTACAGGAAGCTAAAGAGCGTCGTCGTACTGATATGAGTGGCATGAGAACTTCTAAGGAAGATTTAAGTAGCGATGGAAGAAAAGAACCTAAAAAAGCTGAACCAGTTCGTAATGTTCAGAAAGTAGGTCGTAATGAACCTTGTCCTTGTGGTAGCGGTAAGAAATTTAAGCAGTGCCACGGTAAAGGTGTAACAGCGTAGATCTCATACTTAAAATGTAAGTTGCATTAATTTAGGTAGGAGTTTATTCTACCAATAAAATAAGTATCAAGAGAGTGAACCCCTCTTGATACTTCGTATTTGATACTAAAAATAATAAATATGTTACTATCAATCCTTTGGGATGTTAAACCCGAAATATTTTCGATAGGTCCAATAACTGTAAGATGGTATGGATTACTGTTTGCACTTGGCTTTTTATTAGGCTACCAGCTTGTCGAAAGAATGTTTAAAAAGGAAGGCATTCCTTTAGAATGGCTTGAGAAGCTTTTCATGTATACATTAATTGCTACTGTTATTGGAGCACGTTTAGGTCATGTGTTTTTCTACGGTTGGGAATTCTATTCTCAGCATCCAGCAGAAATTTTAAAGATCTGGCATGGAGGATTAGCATCTCATGGTGCAACAATCGGAATTCTTGTGGCACTTTATTATTACTCGAAGAAAGTGAGTAAGAAATCTATTCTATGGGTGCTCGATAGGGTTGCGATTCCTGTGGCACTAGCTGGTTTCTTTATCCGTACGGGTAATTTAATGAATTCAGAGATTATTGGAACTCAAACAGACCTTGTTTGGGGGTTTCAGTTTGTTAAAGTTCTATCTATTAATGGACATTCTGTTGATCCATCGATAGTGCGTCATCCAGCACAATTGTACGAAGCATTTTGTTACCTGGCAAGTTTTGGTGTGCTGATGTATATGTATTGGAAAACCAATGCTAAGGAATACGCTGGTCGCTTGATAGGAACTTTCTTTATGCTGATTTTTACTGCTCGATTCTTTATCGAGTTCATCAAAGAAAATCAAGAGGCATTTGAAGAAGGAATGGTATTAAATATGGGACAGTGGTTAAGTATTCCCTTCGTTCTATTGGGAGTATTTTTAGCCTATAAATCCTTTATGAAACAAAAGGCTTAGTTTTAAATAGAAATGGTCGATACTTCAGGTGTCGGCCATTTTCAGTTTAATATAGGTCGCTATCATATTCAACTATTTTACTATATTTAGATTTCGAATAAAAATTATGACATATGAATCAATCCAAATATATCTGCGTTAAGTGTGGTAATATGAATGATGAAACGGATGAGTTTCGTACTACTGGTGGTGCTTTCGCAAAAATCTTCGATGTGCAACAAGAAGTTTACTACAGTCTCTTGTACGCATTGTAAATACACCGAGATTTATAAAGGAAGTATAAGTCAGTTGGGTAATATTTTTGATTTCTTCACAGGTTGATTTTACTAACAATTCTATAAATTTACCCCTTATTAGAATTAGCTGTATAAATTTAAGACTTGAACCTATCTATGGATACTAAAAAGACCAAAACCTTATTATTTGTTTGTCTAGGGAATATTTGTCGCTCTCCAAGTGCTGAAGCGGTAATGAATGGCATTATTAAAAAGACCGATCAATCTTCGGAATTTATTTGTGACTCGGCAGGAATTATTGGTAATCACGAAGGTGATAGAGCCGATAGTAGAATGCGATCTCATGCTGCTCGTCGATCATACGATCTCACTAGTATTTCACGTCAATTTAGATGTAAAACTGATTTTGATAAATTCGATATGATTATCGGAATGGATGATCAGAATATTGAAGATCTTCAATCTCAAGCTAGAAGCGAAGATGATTTGAAGAAGATTGTAAAAATGACGGATTACTGTACAAAATTTACTCATTACAAGACGGTTCCAGATCCATATTATGGAGGAGAAGCTGGTTTCGAGTTAGTTTTAGACTTACTTGAAGATGCTTGTGATGGCTTGCTAAATCATTTGAATGGAAAACTATAGAACGATAATATCTAAAGTTGAAGATTGGGCAGGACAGAAGGTGATGTCTACCAAATCGGTAGGAGGTGGTTGTATCTCAAAAGCTGAGATGCTAACTTTCGAGAAGGGAAGCACCTGTTTTATGAAAACAAGATGCTCTAGTGCTGATGTTTTCGAAAAAGAAGCCAAAGGTCTTCATGAGTTAAAGAAAGCTAATGCAATTCGAGTTCCTGAAGTTCTTTTTGTAGATCAAGACTGCTTGCTTCTAGAGCAGATGCATATAGGAGAACAAACTCCTGATTTTTTCTCCAATTTTGGTTGTCAGTTGGCACGATTGCATCAATATGGCGCTCTCCGTTTTGGTTTCCCTCAAGATAATTATATCGGGAATACACCTCAAATAAATACTTGCAATAAACTTGAAGCTGAAAATTGGTGTGATTTTTATTACAACAAACGCTTACTCTATCAATATAAATTAGCCGAAGAGAATGGATTGGTTGGATCAGAATTAAAGAATGGATTTATTCTACTAGAAAATAGGATAGAAGAAATTCTGGAAGGTTCTGAAGAAAAACCAGCATTACTGCACGGCGATCTTTGGTCAGGTAATTTTTTATGCGACGAGCGATCTCAGCCCTGTTTAATCGATCCTGCAGTTTATTATGGACATCGAGAAGCCGAATTGGCAATGACAAGACTTTTTGGTGGATTTGATGATAGTTTCTATTCTAGTTACCAGAAAACATATCCTTTGCCAGAGGGCTACGATTACAGAGAGAATATATACATGTTGTATCATGTTCTTAATCATCTTAATTCGTTTGGAAATAACTATTACGGACAAGCTGTAAAGCTACTTTGGTCTTACCTGGATTAGTTCCATTTTCTGATCAATTTAGTTCTGTTGTTATAAATATTTATTGCTGAATTCTGTCAGGGATAATGCGTTAAAGCTCGTTTGTAAATCTATCAAAAATAAAAAACGATTTTCTTGTCTTTATTTATGGCAAAAATGTCTGAAATGACTAGATTTGCGGTATATTCATATAGATAAAATGGACAAAACTCAAGATATTTTATTAAAAGCTAAGTTGCAGTTCGAAGCTGAAGAGTTTCAATTAGCCCTTAGCGACTACCAAGAGGTTGTTGAGATAGACCCCAAACATATTGAAGCTAATTTCATGATTGGTGAAATTTATCATCAAATTGGCGATATGGCAAAAGCCCTAAGCTTTTATATTAAAGTTAGTGATCTAGAACCTAGTCATAAAAAGGCGAATGTGAAGATTGAGATGATTAATACCATTCTTGATTATTTCAATAGCGATATGCACAATCCTTAGCCGATAATTTATCTGAGTAAGTTAAAATATTGTGCAAGTATATAGTGTTTTTTCGAGATAAAGGTAAAGGAGATATTAAAGTCTTAAATAGAAATAATTAAGAAATTTTAATTATTTTTGGTTCTTTCTGAATAGCCAAATGTAAGCCAGATTGATAGCATTTTTTTTGTAATTAATTCTATATTTGGTAAGATTCGTTCCTTAATTAGTGTAATTTATATCAGCGAAGAATTTAAAATTAGATCAATTTATGTCATCGCAAATAAGAGAGAATTTACAGAAGTTTTTCGTTTTAGGTGTATCATATCGTAAAACGGCATTGAATGTAAGAGGGAGATTTTCATTAACTCAAATGGATCAAGAAGCTTTGCTTCGTGATGCTAAAGAGTACGGAGTTGAAGGCTTAATTGTTTTATCCACTTGTAATAGAACTGAAATTTATGCCCACACTTCGGACATGGATCTTGTCACAAAGCTATTCCTAAACTATTGTAAAGGAGACGAGAAAGATTTTCGTTATAATGGCTATTCCATTCAAGGAAGCGACTGTATAAAACACTTGTATAAAGTTTGTTCTGGTATCGATTCACAGATCGTAGGAGATTTCCAGATTGTTGGTCAGGTAAAAAAAGCTTATCAATTATCTGAAAATCATCAGATGATTAATTCTTTCCTTAACCGATTATTTTCATTTGTATTTAAGGCAAGCAAAAAAATTAAAAATGAGACTGAGCTAAGCCATGGAGCTGCCTCTGTTTCTCATGCTGCTGTTCAGTATATAAAAGACAAGGTTGCTGATTTAGAATCGGTAAATTATCTTCTTTTTGGTACAGGAGAAATCGGAAAAGATACTTGTAGTAATTTGGTGAAACATATGGCTAATCGGTCATTAACTCTAGTGAACAGAAATGTGGAGAGAGCCGAAGTTTTAGCTAAAAAGTTCGAAATTAATTATCGCGCTATGGCTCACTTAACTGAGGAGGTTAAGAAGGCCGAAGTGATAATCGTTGCTACTGGAGCACCGCACCCAACTTTAATGTTGGAACATTTTGAGGGTATAAAAGACCGCAAATTAATTCTAGACCTTTCAGTACCAAGAAATGTGGATACTGCAATTGACTCTTTAGAAAATGTTATAGTTATTTCTGTTGATGAACTTTCAGAGCATACTTCCGAAGCCATGCAACAACGCTTAACTTGTATTCCACAAGCTGAAGAAATTATTGATGATTCTATTCGAGAATTTTATGGTTGGTTAGAAGTAACTTTTTTATCGCCTGTGATTGTAGCTCTAAAGGATAATTTGAATAAAATTAGAGATAAGGAGCTGGAATATCACCGCTCAAAAATGAGTGATGAAGAATTAAAACGTGTTGAGAAGATTACTTCAAACCTTATGAATAAGATAGCCAGAGCTTGTATTAGCCACCTTAAAGATCATCATAAAACACAATCGAGTCCTATGGAAACATTGAATATGATTTTTCAGGAGCCAGAAGCCAAATAGCATATATCTTTATTAAAATATAGAGTCGTATAAACACCATTATATGGCTTTTTTTTTGCAAATTAGGTGAACCAAATTTGGGACTGCATTTTTTAGTAAAATAGACAGTCCATAATTCAATCATTAGCATCGATTAAACGAAATTTATGTCGTAAAAGGTGCTCAACAACAAGTTTGACTATGTCCCTTAAGAAGAAATTAATCGTTGCAACTCGCCCAAGCCTATTGGCATATACCCAAACTATGCAAACTGTAGAACTTCTACAAAAGGCTAATCCAGATATAGAATTCGAAGTGAAAAAGTTTAGTACACAGGGCGACCGTGTATTGAATCGTTCTTTGACTGAGTTTGGAACAACGGGAGTGTTTGTGAAAGAACTTGAGCATGCCCTTTTGGAAGGTGAGGCAGATATTGCTGTGCACAGTTTGAAAGATGTGCCCAGTTTTCATCCAGAAGGATTAAAGTTGGTAGCTTATCCTGAGAGAGAAGATTCTCGTGATGTGTTTTTAACTCGTGATGGGGTATCTATTGATGATATGCCCCAGGGGTTTGTCTTGGGAACAGGTAGCCCACGTCGAAGAGTACAATTGGCTGACGTTCGACCAGATGCCAAGTTTAAAGAGATACGTGGCAACATCAATTCCCGCATTCAAAAGTTACATGATGGAGAATACGATGCCATTATATTGGCTGCAGCTGGTATGAATCGCATGGGTATTGAATTTGACGAGGAGATGCTTATAGATGTGGATCTGTGTATTCCAGCAATTGGACAAGGTGCCATTACCATTGAAACTCGCGACAATGACCTTGAATGTATTGCCGCCGTTGAAAAGGTAAATCATAAACCAACAGAGCTTGCAGTATTGGCTGAACGTGCTTTTATGGCTGAGATAGAAGGAGGTTGTAAGTTTCCTTTAGCTGCTCATGCTGTAGTCGATGCTAAATTTATGAACATGATTGCCGTTGTTGGCGATTTAAAATCAGGTGATTTTATTGTAGAAAGCATTGAGGTTCCTATTGAGGATTCTGTAGCAAAATCGACAGAACTATCTAGTAAGATGAAAGCCATCTGCGCTGAAAAAGGGATCAATTTTTATCAGTAAGGAAAGTTAGTAAGTACTTAGAATTAACGAGTTCTTAAAGTATTTATGAGTTTAGACTTAGTGTATATGTAACTTATAAATACTCAAGGCACTTTAAATACTTTAGACACTAACATAGCATACAATAATTCGATATAGAACCCAATATTTATATATAAACTATAAACACAATAATAAGATGAGTTTACGTCCATTATTTCCTCAAACACGACTAAGAAGAAACCGTTACACCAAAGTTATACGTAATATGGTTGCTGAAACATCACTTTCTGTTGATGATTTAATCATGCCACTTTTTGTATGTCCAGGAGAAAAGGTTAAGAACCCTATTAAGTCGATGCCAGGTAACGATCAGTTATCGGTTGATATGTTGGTTGAGAAATGTAAAGAATTGTATGCTGCTGGTGTCAAATCAGTATTGCTTTTCGGTATCCCTGAGTCAAAAGACGAGGATGGAACGGTTGCGACTCACGAACATAGTATTGTTCAGAAAGCAACGCGTGCGATTAAGGCTGAATTGCCAGAGATGTACATTATCGCTGATATTTGTAACTGTGAGTATACTACTCATGGGCACTGTGGAACCATTATCGATGGTGATGTAGATAACGATAGTACTTTGGTAACTTTATCTGCACAAGCAGTTTCTTTAGCTGAAGCTGGTGTTGATATGGTAGCACCTAGCGATATGATGGATGGTCGTATTGCGCATATGCGTGCCGCTTTGGATGAGAACTGTTTTGAGAAAATGCCAATTATGGCTTACTCGGCTAAATATGCTTCTGGTTTTTACGGTCCATTTAGAGATGCAGCTGATTCAGCTCCTCAATTTGGCGATAGAAGCACATACCAAATGGATCCTCGTAATAGCGACGAAGCTCTTCGTGAAGTTGAGATGGATATTGCAGAAGGTGCAGACATTGTAATGGTGAAGCCTGCTTTAAGTTACCTAGATGTAATTTACCGTACAAAGCACGAGTTTAATATACCTGTTGCTGCTTATAACGTAAGTGGTGAATTCTCAATGGTGAAAGCTGCTATGGAAAGAGATTGGATTGATGGACAGCGTGTGATGATGGAGATTATGACTTCTATCAAGCGTGCGGGTGCTGATATTATCATCACTTACCATGCGCAAGAAGTTGCTGAGATCCTTAATAAAAAATAATTAGATAATCTGGTGATGTGTTAATTTGACGTGCATTGAGTGCGGTGCCCTGAGTGCTCATTGAGCGGAGTCGAAATGGAATCGAAGGGATGAGCCGAAATGCAATTATTGCCAATAACGACAACTAAGAATATGACAAATTCAATATTTCTAGATACAATAAATGGCATTAAGCGTGAGCGACCACCAGTGTGGTTTATGCGTCAAGCCGGACGTGTGTTGCCTTCGTATATGAAACTTAGGGAAACTTATGGTTTTAAGCATATGATGGAAGAACCTAAGCTAGCGGCTGAGGTGACTTTGCTTCCTATTCACGATTTAGGTGTTGACGCGGCTATCTTATTCTCTGATATTCTTGTGATACCTGAAGCATTAGGTATGGAATTGAGTTTTGAAGGGAAGGGGCCAACTTTTAAAACGGCGCTTAAGGATGTGGAAGATCCATTGAAATTCCTTACGGATATGCCCGAGAAATTGGAACATATCTACAAGGCAATCGATCAGATTTTGGCAACAAAACCATCTGAGATTCCATTGATTGGTTTCTGTGGCGGACCATTAACCACGCTCTGTTATATGTTTCAGGGCTTTAGTCAGAACTTAAATTTTCCTGACTTTGTACCTGCGATTTATCGCGATAAGGCAACTATGAAAAAGTTGGTGACTCGTATCACAGAGATGAGTATCCATTATGCACTTAAGCAAGTGGAGCATGGTGTTCAGGCTTTCCAGTTGTTCGAAACACATGCCGGTTTAATTCCTATCGAATTGTACAAAGAGGTGTTCTTACCATCGGTAAAAGCGATTCTTGGTGCTGTTCGTGCAAAAGGAGTAAAGACCATTTATCTACCTAAGGGATTAGGAACGGGTATTAATATGGTGAATCACGATTTGTGCGACTGTGTGAGTGTCGATTGGCAAACACCATTGCACGAGGTTCGTAAAATTGTAGGAGAGGATATGATTCTTCAAGGAAACTTCGATCCTAGAGCTTTACTTGCCGATAAAAATGCGATTGATCAGCAATTTGAATACCACTTAAACTATGGTCGTAAAGATCACAAATGGATTTTCAACCTAGGACATGGTTTACTACCAAATATTCCTGTTGAGAATGTGAAATACTTGATAGAAAAGGTAAAAACATCTGATTGGGGACGATAAGTACTTAAAGTATTTAGGAGTGCCTAAAGTCTTAGAGTTGATTCAATATTTTGATAGATAAAAACCTGTAAGCGTCAAGTTTTGCTTGTCCTGACAGAGTTTGACTGAGCTATATAGTAAACAAGAAAGCCGACCCTTAGGAGTCGGCTTTTTTATTTTATAGAGGCTGTGCTTAGCTTTTAACCAATACACCCAGAATTTCGAGCTGTTGTGGTGTATCGTATAAGGCAATTTTAGCAATGGTGTCAAATTCATCCATCCATTCGCTTAAATTGTGAAGTGCTACATTTTTAGATACGGTTGCGACTTGCGATTCGCCCATTTCTTTATCGAAATTGGCACGTAAAGCAAGTACTTCTTCTAATTCAGCTAAACATGTTGCTGCAATTTCGGGTGTTAGTTTAATAAATGCCAACTTATTCTGAACAACTGCTTCAGTACTTGCTATTGTATAGAATAACTTGACCTTATCGAAAAACTCGTTGTATTTAGTAGGGAAACGACCTTTTACACCCAATTGAATTAAGGTGTCAGGATCTTTCTTACATAGAATTAGACTTAAGTCGCGATGTCGCTTGAACTTCATTTCCAATTCGCCATAAGCCGTATGGTAGGAGTTAGATACCAAGCGAGTCTCAGACTCTTCTTGCTTATTAAGTTCCCAACCGTACTTGCCAAGATTATAAAGTTCCCAACCTTGAGCAAATTTTGCTTCATCAATACCATAGTTTATTAGAATGAGAATGAAGTTACATTTTTAGATTCATATAATGAAGTGATTAGGGAACATAAATGTAAAATGATGTTAATGCGTTTGGTTTGATGTGTTAGTTTTATAGTCAAATAGGCTGATGCAGGTTGAAATGAATTAATTCTCAGGGTAAATTGATTTATTGCGCTAGTAGAATCTATTTGTAGTTGGAATAATGGACTGATTTGCTGGTAAGGTCGATCAATAGAAACTTTATATTGACGTATTTGTTGGTAGAATCGACATGTTGAGCCTTAAAATGGACTTATTTACTGATAGGCTTGATTAATAGAAACTTTACATGGATGTATTTGTAGGTAGAATCGATTAATCGCTGCTCATATTGGTTTCCCTGAGGGTAAAGTGGATGAATTGGGTGGTTCGATGGTTTATTCTAGCTTGAAACAGGCATTTTACTGTGTTATACCAATTTGAATAATTAGTGAGCCATAGCGAGCGAAATAATTCCGGTCTAATGCCGATGTATAAATAGGAAGCTATATTGAGCGAAGCGAACTGTAGCCCACTAATTTATCTTATCGGTATTAAATAAACTTTGTGCAGATAGCTTCGATTATAAATTTATCACTTCGTTTTTTTTATGAAATACTTATGTAGAGCCATTCTGATTTAATTTGATCAGTAGTTTTGTGCCCTGTTTAATATTGTTTAGTGGTATTTATGCTTAGTTTTAATGAAATTTATTTGTGAGTGCACAATACTGACCTATATGGTATGTATTGTGCACTTTTAATCACGATATGTTAAAAACATATGCACTTGAAGTGCACATACTAACAAGCCCCAAGCCTAAAAAGAAAAAGATGAACATACCAATAAACATAGATTATAGTGAATACTTCCCTAATCTACTTGGATTAGTAGTGACTTTATTGGGATTGTTAATAGCTGCAAGTACATTTATTCTACAAAATGGATTTACCTCTTTCAAATTCAATCGTAATATGTTTTTGAAGCACTATTCTAATCTAAGTAAGTTACTATTTTATGGTTTCGGATACATGATTTATATATCTCTAACTCAAATGTATTTTCCGAACTATTCCAAAATCTTACTTATAATTCATCTAGTTTTCTCTCTGATATTTTTAAAAAGCATATTGGATTTGTATAGTCATAAAGGATATATTAAAACTCTTTTTTCAAACAGGTTCAATCCTTACAGATCTAAGTTTAGAAAATATTTTAGATACATTAGGAATAATGGTTTAATACCAAATTTGGTTCTTTTAATAGCTATTTTTCTTATTGTAGTATATCCAATTTGGATTGCCAAGATTGAGACAGGTTGTTATTGGTTAACAGAAAAGGCAGTTTTTCTAAGTACAGTTTCCCTTTTTATTTACAGTGTCTATTATTTGGTAAGTATTATTCCTGAATTTTATGGTTATTCAATTCAAGAACTTGAAACGATAGTAGAATCTGAAAATGACAATGATAATAAGTCAGAAATCGATTTTGATTATAAGAGAGAACTTGATACTTTAAAAGTAGCCTTAGTGAAAAATAATTATCAGGAATTAAATCCATTGACTCCGAAATCTTTTTTGGATGGAGAGTTAATTAGTAATTTGAGAATGGGAAATTATCCTGAAGCATTTTTTATTATAAATATTACTGTTCAAGATTCTGATGTTTTTGAGATTAGAAATGCTGTTGAAGAATATGCTTATGATCTTTATAAAGGCATTGCTTCAATTCCGATTGATATAAATTCATTTGCATTATCAATTTTTGTAAAAGTTAACGGAGATAAAGATAGACACCTGTTTATGAGATTGAAAAGAACAGAGTTAAGGGATTTGCTATCTACTAAATTCACAGCTAATGATTTCATTACTGGAATTGAAAATAAACTATTTGACGAATTATATCGGGATATATGAGAAAGGCCAAGGGCTAACAAAAGTAACCGTTGCACAACTCGACAAAATGAATAACTCACTACTTTTTTACTGTTTTTGAAAATAGGTTGGCTTGTAAATCAAAGGATTAACTTTTTATAAAAATAGCATATTGCATCATTTCCCAATTTCCTGGAGTTGTGCAACAGCCACAAAAGCTAAATTTCATGGGCGTGGTGAGTCGCTTGAGAGTTAATGTAATTAAGAAACACCAGCAAGCCACTAAAATTGGTTTGCTCAAAAATATAAACAAATTTACCCGGCTTGCTTATTTGGTGGTTTGAAAGGATTACTCTTTTAATCGCCCTTGCAACATAGTAAGACCGTTATAATACAAAAATATTATTCAAAATGGATTGGAAAGAAATTATATCAGATAAGAATATTGCTCTTCACAGAGTTAGTAGTTTAATAATTCTTTTATTGACTGCTTTAACGGGTATGATACTTATTATTAATCCTTTTATATCCGAATTTATAAAGGATAGTTTGGATGACTATGTTAGTCTTGCAGCTCTGATATTTGTTGAATTAGGAATAACAATTTATTGGGTAAGGCATAGGACTATTTTTCCAAAAGGAAATAATAGTAAGCAGAATATTGTTATCGCGATTGCAACAGAAAATCAGAAACAGAAAGTAAGATTAACTAAAGATTTTTATTCAAATTTAAAAAATAGACTTTTCGAATATGGTTTAAGTACTTCTTACGATATTATTATACTGCACAGTCATTTGTCAAAAGAGGTAAGAAAGAGAATTGAGGAATTAGCTAATAAAAAAGGTGTTCCAGATATTGGAATGGAAGAGGCTGATCGTTTTAATAAAATGACCAGGAGAATTAATGCTAAATTATATGTTTATGGAGATCTTATAAGTCGTAATTCACCAGATGATAGATATTATTTGAATATTGAAGCATTAATTTTGCATAATAAGGTTGATTCAGAAACTGGAAAGGTATTGCAGAAAGAGTTTTTAAATGTTTGGAAGAATGAGATAGATTTTCTTGAAAAAGAAGAAATGACGGGCTTTAAGTCTACAAGTAATCAAATATTTTTTGCTTCAACATATATGATTGGTTTAGCGACATTTGTTAATAATAGATTTGATATTGGTATACAAATATTCGAAAATCTAAAAAAGTATGTGTCTAAAGAGAAGAAGTATGCTAAGTACAAAAAACATGTTTTGTCTTTGTTATCTTCAAGTTATCATATGCAAGCTACGAAATGTTATTTTCAAGGTAAATATGATGAGTCTATAGATTGTAGAAGACAGTTTCATAAGTTGACGCCGAATGAATATAGTAAATGTATCAGTGAATCTGTTTTTCAAATAAAGAAAAAAAATAACCCAGAATTAGCATTAGAGTATTTAGATCGTGCTAAAAAATTAGCAAAAAAAGATGGAACTTGGCGATATAACAAGTTGTATATTCTAGTTTTATTGAAACGATACGATGAAGCTCTTGAATTATTAGATCGTATTTTGAATTACTCTTTTAAGTCAGAATATAATGTTGTATTACAGGTTATTAGTTTTAATGATAATTGTTTGAAAGAAGATGAAAGTCATATTCAATCATATTTTTTTACAGGAATCCTTTTTTATAAAAAATTAGAGAAACCTATTATTGCATATGAAAAAATAGAAAAGTTTATTGAACTATCCGATAACCTTGAAAATTGGAATGTTTTAAATGAAAGAGCTAAAGGTTATTTATTTGAAATTGATAAAATTATTGGAGTAGAACAAAATCCCTGCTAGCACGAGCTTGTAGCTTGTGTTTTGCGAATGCAAACCAAAGCCTTTGTATCCATTATAAGTATGAATTTTGAATCGTAAATATAAATGGAATAATTGTGGTGATGTAGTAAGCACACGAAAGATTGACTTTGTCGAACTTTGTTTCGTGCGGTAGCGGGGAAACAAAAAATATTATAGAGTATGGATTTAACAGAAAAAAAGTTTGCTGAAATTGCTGACTTATTGATTAGTGGAATGGTCTGCATAATTGAAAAAAAAACAGGAAAGATTGATAGTCATCCTAAGGATATGGACTTTTTTGAGAGTGAAGAAAATCTTTGGGAAGAATTGATTGAAAAAGTGGAAGAGGATTGGGATAGTTATATCTTGTTTGATCCGATGCCTAGCAATAAATCATTTGATGTGATGAACGATTTTGCCGACGACTTGGATGAAGGGGATTTGAAATTGAGTTTGCATAATGCTTTAAATAAAAGTAAGCCTTTCCATAATTTTAAATGTATTGTTGATAATTCAGGTGAGTTCAGACAGAAGTGGTTTGATTTTCAACTTCAGGAAAATATTAAATGGGTGAAGATGCAGTATGAGTCAGAGCTTGATTAAACTTATTGAAAAAGTATTGAGTTTTTTCCATTTAAACCACTGCTAGCACGAGCTTGTAGCTCGTGCTTTGCTAATGCAAACCAAAGCCTTTGTATCACATTGTAAATACATGAATTTTGAGTCGTAAATATAAATTCCATAATAAAGAAGGTTTGTACTTTGTAAGTTTTGCAACCACATATTGGATTGATGTATTTGTGCGCGAAGCGTATTTTGCTGCTATAACTGATAGCTTATCTTTTTGTTGTACTCAAAAAGGCATGTGCCTGTTTGCTTACTGC
>JADGEF010000076.1 GCA_016744515.1 Marinifilaceae bacterium
ATCCCGATATTCTAAACAAGCTAAAAAATATTGTAGAAGGCAAAGGCAATATGGATTTGATTCAAGACCTGAGCGACTATTCTGCTTTTGCAAAACAATATCCTGAACCTTTAAGCGCCATTCTTTTTGATACAAGTAAAACAGAGCGCGCCAAGCAAATTTCGCTAGACTTGGTAGACCTGATGAACAAGGTAGATGGAGTGAAAAACAGCAAAAATAGACCCGAAAAAATCATGCGCGACAGAGCTTATACGCACCTTAAACAATTGGTCGACGAAATTCGTGACTATGGCAAATATGTTTTTTGGAACGATGAAGAAAAACAAAAACGATATTCGAGTGAGTATATCAGAGACAAAAATAAAAAAAATAGCTAGTCGATTGAAACGGAGAATTAGCTGAAAGCCCTAAATCTGTTGATCTGTTTTGTATCAGGAGGGTAATTTGAACATCAGGAGTATACATCTACGAATCAGGAAGCATTTTTAACTATCAGGAGTATCGATTAAAGTATCAGGAACCTAAAAATAGCCTACAGGCGTTAAAAACTGACAACAGGAATAACAATTCAACCAACAGGAATCATTTTTTTATAAAAACGACTACAATTAAACAAAAGGAAACATTTCTGGCTTAGGCTAGAGATGTTTTTTTATACACAAATACTCATGCATAGCTATTGAAGCTATTTATAATAATTCCACAAATATTTTATAGTAATTACAACTGATATTTAGGGGTTACTGAAAACGAGAATAAGCCTAAATCGGGACTTGATTTGCATGCGATTTTAAGGCATCCATTTAAAATTGTTTTGGGCGGCATACGAAACCCGGTGGAGAGCCTACGATACGAGTAATATAAAATAAAACATCCCGACTGGGATTACCAATCGGGATGCTTACAAAATACTTAAACAACAAACACTAACATAAACGTTCCTTAAACGCGTACACCACAAATATGAGGATTATATATGGTTCTTGAAAGTGATTTTCAGGCAGATAAGAACGCAAACGTTATAGAGTGTCCCCGAAAACGTTTGCTGAGTCCTTATTTATATGAAATTTAAATAATGTCTTTTTTTGATCTGATTAATTCCTTGTAATTGCTCCACGTGGAGCAATCCACAAAACACGCCTCTTGATTTTAAGTGAACTTTTGCAGTCTGAATTTTTATCAATAAATTTATTTCTAGGTTTATTTTATTGAGTGTTCTCTTACATTCACTCAACTTAAATTTTGAGTGAATTTCAATTCTAATTTTACTTATATTTGTCTACTTCATTAGGTAAGGTTTAAGATAATCTGTTTAGCAATTGATTCAGATTGGTTAGTATCTTACTTTTAATTGAAGCTGATTTTAACTTCAAAAAGGAAATCTTGAATCCATTAAAAAAACTTGCTGGCGAAACCGCTGTTTATGGCGTTAGCTCTATCTTGGGACGATTGCTTAATTGGCTTTTGGTGCCATTATACACAATTTTATTTGTTCAAGAGGAGTATGGTATTGTGACTAATCTAATGGCTTACGTTGCTATGGCTCTTGTGATTTTAACTTATGGTTTGGAAACTGGTTATTTTAGGTTTGCCAACGATGAGGCTTATAGGAAAAAGGTATTTTCTACAAGCTTCTTTTCTGTTACTACTACGAGTCTGCTTTTTCTCCTAAGTATTTTCATATTTCTAGATCCTATTTCTTCATTTTTAAATGTTGCTGATCGATCGAATTTCATTATCCTATTAGCACTCACTTTAGCTCTCGATGCTATAACATCTCTGCCTTTTGCTCAACTTCGACAGCAGAATAGACCAATGCGGTATGCTTTTATTAAACTAAGTAATATCGGAATCAATTTAGGACTTAATCTCTTTTTCCTGCTACTTTGTCCAAAGCTCAACACATTGTTTCCCGATTTGGGAGTAACTAGAATATGGAATCCTGAGATTGGTATCGGTTATATTTTTATTGCCATGTTTGTAGCCAGCCTCTTTAATCTGTTT
The DNA here is from genome assembly GCA_016744515.1 of Marinifilaceae bacterium. Lineage (GTDB taxonomy): Bacteria > Bacteroidota > Bacteroidia > Bacteroidales > Marinifilaceae > Ancylomarina. The sequence continues at coordinate 2,005 of JADGEF010000076.1, forward strand.
CTCTTATTGCCTGATTTAATTAAAATTAAGTGGCAGTTTGATATGGCTTTACTTCGGAAAGTTCTCAAATATGCATCCCCTATTCTTGTGGTTAGTATTGCAGCACAAATCAATTTGAATGTGGATAAAATGCTAATGCCAAAGCTTATTTCTGATGCGAGCGAAGCTCTTTCTCAAACGGGTATTTATGGTGCCAATTTCAAGTTGGCTGTTATCATGACTTTATTTATTCAGGCCTTTCGATTTGCTTTTGAACCTTTTTTCTTTTCTCAAAATAAAGATGAGAGTAGTAAGAAACTCTATGCTGATGTACTTAAGTATTTTGTTATATTTGGTTTGCTCATCTTTATGGGAGTCATGTTTTATCTCGATATTGTGAAAATTCTTATTGCTCCAGAATATCACGAAGGTTTAGGCATTGTGCCTTATGTGCTTTTAGCCAACTTCTTTTTAGGTATATTCTTCTCATTATCCTTATGGTATAAACTAACAGATAAAACTCGATTTGGGGCTTATTTGGCAATTGGAGGAGCAGCTATAACCTTAGCTCTGAATATTATATTGGTTCCACGAATTGGTTACTATGGGTCTGCCATAGCAATTCTTGTATGTTCTGTTTTAATGACTTCTGCTAGTTATTTTCTTGGGCGTAAGCATTATCCTATTGAATATGACATAAAGAGAATCACGCTTTATTTTGGACTAGCTATGCTATTATATTTTTTAAGCACCTACATTCAGATTGATAACCATTGGCTAAAAATGTTAGCTAAAACGCCATTAATTATTGTATTTTTGGTAGTTGTTTTCCAAAAGGAAAAATTGTGGTATGTGATAAGAAGGATAAAGAATAAAGTATAAAGGGTAAAGGATAAAGGATAAAGGGGGCACAAGATCCAGGTTTGGATATGCTTAATTAACAAAATGCTCTAATTGCCTATAAATTACAAATCTCTACTTAAAAAGATCTGCGTTTATCAGCGCAATCTGTGGGAAAAAATATTAAAAACTAAACAAATATAAAATGAAGGTTAAAATTATTAATAAATCAAAACACGATTTACCAAAGTATAGTACAGCTTTATCAGCAGGAATGGATTTAAGAGCAAATATTAGCGAAAAGGTAACTTTAGAGCCTCTAGAAAGAACTCTTATACCTACAGGTTTGTTTATTGAATTACCAGCGGGTTACGAAGCTCAAATTCGTCCTCGTAGCGGTATGGCTTTAAAAGAAGGTATCACTGTTTTAAATACACCTGGTACAATTGATGCTGATTACCGTGGAGAAATTCGTGTGATTTTGGCAAACCTTTCTAACTCTATGGTTGAGATTAACGATGGAGATCGCATCTGTCAGATGATTGTTGCAGCTCACGCAACAGTTGAGTGGGAAGCTGTTGAAGAATTAGAAGAAACAGTTCGTGCCGCAGGTGGGTTTGGACATACAGGTAAAGAATAATCTGTTGATTAAGGAATATGATGATGTGATGATGTGTTTGGCATTGAGTGGAGTCGAAATTCGACGATAAAAGGTGTTGATTGGCTGATTTGCAAATAATTTTTTAATCAGACAGCTATATATTTGACCATTTAGTCATCTAACAATTGAACAATTTTTTAATCTTGTTCTAATCACCAATAGTTAATCTATCATCATTAATCAGACATTGCTAATTTACTAAGCGTTAATAATTATTAAAGGCTAAGTATAATTGATCTAATTAAGTAACTTTGATATAGCCTTAAAATTCCAGTTTTGTGTGGTTTGGAGTTGGCGAGATCAAAATAAATTACCAAAAACTAAAAACGAATATGAAGATTATTGTTCCAATGGCAGGAATGGGGAAGCGAATGCGCCCTCATACTTTAACTGTACCAAAACCTTTAATTCCTATTGCAGGAAAACCAATTGTTCAACGTTTACTAGAAGAAATTGCGAAGGTTTCGGGTGAAGAGATTGAAGAGATTGCTTATATCGTTGGCCACTTTGGCGATGAAGTTGAAAACCAGTTAAAAGAGATAGCTTCTGACTTAAATGCCAAGGCTAGTATCTATTATCAAACTGAGGCTTTGGGAACAGCTCACGCTATTCATTGTGCTGCAAATTCGCTTGATGGCAAAGTTGTTGTCGCTTTCGCTGATACATTGTTTAAGGCTGATTTTGTTTTAGATAACGAAGCTGACTCTGTAATTTGGGTTCAGAAGGTTAAAGATCCATCTGCTTTTGGAGTTGTTAAAATGGACGATAATAATCGTATTACTGACTTTGTTGAAAAGCCACAAGAGTTTGTTTCTGACCTAGCTATCATTGGTATTTATTACTTTAAAGATGGTGCAAATCTTAAATCTGAACTACAATATTTATTAGATAATAAAGTTATAGTAAATGGCGAATATCAGTTAACTGATGCACTTGAAAATATGAAGAATGAGGGACTGAATTTTGTTCCTGGTCAGGTGATTGAATGGATGGATTGTGGTAATAAGGATGCAACCGTTAATACCAATCAACGTATATTAGAATACCATAAGGATGATAAGCTTATTGCAGATTCAATGGTCAATGAGAATGCTGTGATTATTCCTCCTTGTTATATTGGGGAGAATGTCGTTATAAAGGATTCAGTAGTTGGACCTCACGTTTCATTAGGAGATAATTCTCGAGTTGAGAATTCTTTAGTTTCTAATGCGATTGTACAAACAAATACGAAAATTGTAGGTGGACATATCAAGAATTCCATACTAGGCAATTTTGTTGAAGTTAATGGTGAGGCAAAAGAATACAGCCTTGGTGATTATACCAACTGTAATTAATTAAGTTTGAGCTAGACTTTGAAGCCTATGTTTATAGGCTTTAGAATAGATTTTTAGATAAGAGTTTGGTCGAATTGAAACACATAAGAGAATGATAGGAAGACAATTTATAGTGTATATGCTAGCTGGAGTACTCATGTTGAGTTCTTCTGTAGCTTGGGGTCAAAAGAAGGATAAAAAGCAGGGTGAAATTGAGTTGACTGAACAAAAGCGTCTTGAGTTTGATTATGCGTTTCATGAAGGAGAGAAAGCTCTTGCTTTAGGTGAGTATGAAAAGGCCATATCGTGGTTTGCAGCTTGCTTAAAGCTTGATAAAACGAGCGCCGTAGTTCGTTACGAATTAGCTAATATCTATATCAGTCAAGAAAATTTTAATTCAGCACTTGAATTAGCACGTGGAGCAGTGGCTCTACAGCCAAAAAATATGTGGTATCAAATTCAGTTAGCCGGTATTTTTAAAGCTAAGGGAATGATCGATCAAGCTTGCGGTGTTTATGAAAAATTAGCTGTTCAGTTTCCAGAACGAGATGATTTCCGTCATATTCAAGCTGAATTATTTATATCCGTCGAGAAATTTGAAGAAGCTCTTAAAGTCTACCAAACCTTAGAAAAGAAGCTCGGAGTTACAGAACAGGTAAGTATAAATAAACATGCTCTTTACTTACGCTTAAATAAGAGAAAGAATGCTTACGCTGAGCTAAATAAGTTGATAAAGAAATATCCATTTAAGATCGAAAACTATGGTCTTTTGGCTGATATGTATCTTCAAGATGGAAATAAAGAGAAGGCATTGGTGCAATATGAAAAAATCGTAGAAATTGCCCCTGAAAATGGATTAGTACACTTTTATTTGGCAGAGTATTATCGAAAGGAAAAGCAGTATGATATGGCTCAAACATCTCTTGAGAAAGCTTTTGCTAGCAACATGGTTAATGCAGATAAAAAGATTCAGTATTTGATGGGCGTTGTTATGACTGATCCAGATAATAAAGTATCTGATGAAAAACTGAAAATACTGCTCGATTTATTAATAAGTGTTCATCCTGATAATATTCATGTTAATGCCCTTTATGCAGACTATCTACGTCGTCAGAAAGACAGTAAGGGTGCACGTAAACTATTACGAAAAGTTCTTTTACAAGAGAAGAGTAATTATGTAGTTTGGGAAGAGCTGATGTTTATAAATAATGAGCTTCTCGATTTTGATAGCATGCTTGCCGAAAGTACAGAAGCAATTAAATATTTCCCTACTCAGCCACTTTTATACATTTTTAATGGCGTTGCAGCCGCACAAAAGAAAGATTATGAAAAAGCTGTTAAATCACTTACAATAGGTTTTAATTATGTGGGTGATAATATTCCTATGCGAATCCAATTTCTTACATATCTAGGCGATGCTCAATATGAGCTTGGTAATACAAAGAAATCTTTTGAAGCTTATGACGAGGTCTTGCTTTTCGATCCAGAGAATGTTATTGTATTAAATAATTATAGCTATTATTTATCTGTTCTTGATCAAAAGCTTGAGAAGGCAAAGGAGATGAGCCTTAAATGTGTTCAAATTGAGAAGGAAAATTCAACTTATTTAGATACGCATGCATGGGTTTTATTTAAGCTTGGTTCGTTTTCAGATGCAAAGAGAGCTATGGAAAAGGCACTTAAATTTGGTGGTAGAGAATCGGCTGTAATTGTTGAGCATTATGGTGATATTCTATACCGTTTAGGAGATAAAGAAATGGCTATGAAAGAATGGCAAAATGCCAAGAAAATTGGTGAAGGTTCAAAACAGTTATCAGAAAAGATTAAAACAGGAGTAATACCTGAATAGTATAATGAGCATATTTCAAAGAAAAACCAGTCTACTCGGCACTGCATTTGTGCTATTAATCTTTCTTCAGTTTTCGTGTAAATCTACCTATGAGTTAGGGCAGAAACGAGCTCGTGGGATGAGTGATAACAAACTCTATAATCAGATTCAAGATAGTAGTTTAATGTACAAAACCCTTTGGGTGAAACGTTTCTCGGCGCGTTACGAATCAAAAGGAAAATCTCAGAATATTAAGGGATCAATAAAAATTCTAAGGGATAGTATTATCATGGTTCAAATTAACGCACCAACTGGAATTATTGAAGTTGCACGAATGTATATTACGCCTGATTCGGTAAAGGTTTTGGATCGATTGAAGAAGAAATATATTGTGAGTGACTTTATGTATTTGTCTGATAAACTTAATATGGGTGTTGATTTCTACACGCTGCAAAGTATCCTAACAAATGAGATTTTCCAACTTCAGGCGCCTTATGAAAGGCAACGACCTTTCATAAGGAACTTTAAGGGTAAGGTAATTGATCATAAATATGTGTTTATATCAGATAAAGCCTCGAAAGTTGAGAGGAAATTGAGAAAAGACAAGCATAAAAAACTCCATAAATTTAATTACCAGCGTATTGAAATTGATCCATCTTTAATGAAAATTACAGATGTTTTAGTTAGAGAGTTTGGTGAGGAGAGGGATGTAATTTTGAAATATCGCGATTTCATTAATTTAGAAGGACAAAAATTTCCAAGTGAGTTGGTTTTTAAGGTGAAGGATTCAATACAATCCGTATCTTGTAAATTAAAATATAATAAACTTGTAATAGATCAGGAATTAAAGTTTCCTTTTAGGGTTTCAAGTAAATATAAAAGAGTCTATCCAGAATAAACTATGGGAATTCTTAAACGTCTGAAGTCATTTCTATTTTTAGTTATTACAGTTTTAGTACTGTGTAGTTCGGTAAATGCCCAAGGTATATCCAAGCTAAAAAAGCAAAAAGAGAAAAATGCAAAAGATATAGCTTATACTCAAAAGCTATTGCAGAATACTCAGAAAAAGAAAAAAATCAGCTTAGGTCTTTTGTCTGTCTTGAATAGAAAGATTCGCTTACAAGAGAATATGATTCGTAATATTCAGAAAGAATTGGATTTTACTGATACAAAAATTGGTAAGACTAATCGTGAAATTTCCTCTTTAGAAAAGAAGTACGATAAGCTGAAAGCTCAATACGAAAAGCTTATTTTGTACGCTCATCGTCAAAAGAATTCTCGTGATAAACTCATGTTTCTGTTTGCCTCAAAAGATTTTAATCAGGCATATATGAGATATAAATACCTTCAGCAATTTTCTGAGTTTACTAGGAATCGTGGAGAGGAATTGGTTGAAACAAAGGTTGCTTTAGATTCGAAACTTGATAGGTTAAAGCTTGCAAAAAAAGAAAAACAAGTGCTTCTAGCCTTAAATTCAAAAGCTTCGGCAAGTTTATCGTCTCAAAAGAATCAACAGTCTGGTGTGCTTTCTCAATTGAAAAAGAAAGAGAGTACGCTTCGAAGAAACCTAAAGACTCAACGAAATAACGATAAAAAACTTGAGAGGAAGATTCGTAAGATTATATCTGATCAGGCTCGTTTAGCAAAAAAGAAGAAAAACACGAGTGGAGCATACGGCTTAACTCCCGAAGAGAAAGCCTTGGGAGCTAATTTTGGTCAAAATAAAGGGAGATTTCCATGGCCAACACCAACCGGTTTCATCTCTCAGAAATTTGGACAACATGCTCATCCTGTACTAAAACACGTTCGCGTTAATAATGACGGAATTGATATTACGACCAGACCTCAGTCTGATTGTCGTGCAATATTTAAGGGTGAGGTAACTCACATTTTATCAATGCCAGGTTTAAATATGGTTGTTATCGTAAAGCATGGTGAGTATATGACAGTCTATTCTAATCTTGCTAAAGTCACTGTTAAGAAGGGAGATGTTGTTTCATCTAAAGAAAAAATTGGTGTTGTTTATACTGATGAAAAGGAAAGTCAAACGATCTTGAAATTTCAGATGTGGAAGTCAACGACTAAATTGAATCCTTCGATTTGGCTTTTAAAGAAGTAGTTTGTTTTAAGCCTTATTGTTTTCATCTATTTCTTAAGTAAATGGAATCCAATCAAGATATATTTATTGAGAAGCTGGATAATTTTATCCGGAAGTATTATCAGTTTCAAATTTTAAGAGGACTTCTTCTTACGCTTATCTTTCTGATTGTGCTTTATTTGGGCTTAAGTACTTTTGAATACCATCTATATTTATCAGCAAAAGTTAAAACAGTTTTAATTCTGATTGGTGCGAGTTTGCAATTATTGGTTTTAGTTTCATTTATCATTCTTCCATTAAGATCTCTCTTAAATAAAGGTTCTCGTATTTCATATCCTAAGGCTATTTCTTTAATCTCAGCACACTTTCCAAATTTGGAAGATAGGCTATTGAATACCTACGAATTAAACGAGAAAGCTTCGCATAATTCAGAAGATAATGCTTTGCTTTTAGCGAGTATTAATAAGAGAATATCCTCACTTAAACTATTATCTTTTCGCGAAAGTATTTCCTTTAAGGATGCTTATGTCTACCTTAAATATCTAATTGGAACTTTAGTTTTTGCAGGTATAATATATATCGCCTTTCCTGACTTTTATCCTTCTAGTGGCAAGAGGTTGATTCATTTTCAGGAAGATTTTAAAGCACCTGCTGATTTTGAGTTTATTGTGGAGAGTGATTTATTTGCAGAGAAGGGAGAAGATTATCTTTTGAGTATTCGTACAGATGGCAAATACTTCCCAGAATTTGTAGAGTTGATCTTTGGTGGACAAAAGTACTTAATGGTTTCTAAGGGCTCAGGTTCGTATTTTTATGAGTTTAGAAATCTGAATTCGGATATTCAATTCAGCCTTCAATCTGGAAGAACTAAATCGGAATTGTATTTTTTACATCTAAAATCTAAGCCAATATTAGATAAGTTAGAGATCAAGATTAATCCTCCTAAATATACTGGTTTACCTTTGCGTATTGAGAGTCAAATTGGAGATGTGAATATTCCTTTAGGTTCAAGATTAGAATGGCTTATAGAGGCTTACGATGCGGATACTATTGGGCTAAGTTTTTTGAAGAAGGAGAAATTTATCTTTGAAGCGGGTTCTAAATTGCAATTTAGTGATGTGATATCTAAATCAGATTCTTATGAAATTAGCCTTGCAAATAAAGAGTATGTTAATACTGTTTATGCTCGATACCAAATTGATGTTTTGCCTGATCAATTTCCAAGTATTGGAATAAGTATTCAATCCGATTCGATAAATACTTCAGTCTACTATTTTAAGGGAGTGATAAAAGATGATTACGGATTTTCTAAATTACATTTTGTCTATCAGCTCGAAGAAGGTATTTCTAAGTTTGTAAAAGTACCGATTCAAAAAAATCTTAATCGTCAAGAATTTTATTTTGCTTTTGATTTTTCTTCTGCCAACATTCCTCCAGGAAGTCGTCTGCAATATTATTTTGAAGTTTTTGATAATGATGCGATCAATAAACCTAAAAGTACGAAGTCGGATTTTCTAAATTATTACTTGCCAAATGCCGAGCAGGTTTTTGAATTGAATTCTACCATTCAAGATAGTTTGACTAACAAAATTGAGAAAGGGAAGGAAATAAGCCGTTCTATTCAGCAGGAGGTACATAAATTACAGAAGAGTTTATTAGACAATTCTAGTGATCAATGGCAACAAAATCAGATGTTTCAGGAGATTGAGACGCAAAAAAACCACCTTGAGAATCTCTTAAAAGAAATTAAGCAGGATAATGCCCGTAAAAATCAGCTTATGAAAGCGGCAGGATTGCAAGATTCGCTACTTCTTGACAAACAAAAGAAGATTGAAGAGCTGATGGAGAAAATAATGGACGATGAGTTGAAAAAACTTTTTGATGAGTTCAATAAATTGGCAGAGGAGCTAGATAGAGATAAGATTAATAAATTGGGAAACCAATTGAAAATGTCTATGAACGATTTTCAGAAGCAACTTGATAGAAATTTACAATTACTGGAACGTTATGAAATTGAATTGGGAGTAAAACAACTTTCTTCTCGAATTGAAAAAATTGCGGAAGAACAAAAAGAGCTTTCCAAGTTTAAGAGAAAAGATAAAGAATCTACAATTCGGAAGCAAGTTATTTCAAAAATGAAATGGGAACGAATTGAAAAGGATCTAGATGATTTATTGAAGAGAAACTCAGAAATTAATAAACCTTTCAGTTTAGGTGAGTTTAATAAGGAGAAGGAAGATGTAAAGAAAAGCATGCAAGAAAGTCTCGATCAGTTGCGAGAAAATAAAATGAGTAAGGCTGAGAAGAGTATGAAGAATAGCTCACAGAAACAATCTCAAATTGCTCAGAAACTTTCTAATGCTATGGCTGGAAGTATGTCAATGCAAATGAGTGTTGATACTGACTTGTTAAATAAACTACTTATTAACCTGATTGATTTTTCTTTTCAACAAGAAAACCTTATTTTACAATTGCAAAAAATTAATTATCGGAACCCCTTATATGTCAATATCATCGATAAGCAAGGACTTCTGAAAGAAGAATATCAATTATTGCAAGATTCTTTATTGTCATTATCGAGCCGTACGCCACAAGTTGGTGCATTAATTGGTAACAGAATTTTTGAATTAGAGGATTTATTGAGCCAAAGTCTAGAAGAGTTAAATAACCGTCGAGCTTATCAAGCTAGAGTTATTCAGCAAAAATCGATGACTGAAATCAATGAGCTGGCTGTATTTTTATCAGAAGCTTTGAAACAGCTTATGGAACAAATGGCTAATGGAATGCCAGGTAACCAGATGGGAGATAAGAAAGGTAAGCAACCTTCGTTTTCTGGAATGAAAGCTCAGCAAGAGTCTCTTAAGAAAATGCTTGAACAGATGATTCAAGGTATGAAAGATGGAGAGGGAAAGGCTGGAAAGCAGGGTGAAAAGTTAGGTAAATACTTGAAAGAACAGGAGATGTTCCGCCAAAGGATGAATGATATGATTCAGCAAGGAGGACATGGTGAACAAACAGATAAGATACTGAGAGAAGTGATGAGAATGATGGAGCAAACGGAACGTGAAACGTCCAATTTCTCTATAAATAGACAAACTATTACTCGTCAGAATAGGATTATGACACGATTGTTGGAAGCTGAAAATGCTTCACGTGAAAAAGAATTTGAAAAGAAAAGGGAAAGTAAATCGGGGTATAATCATAAATTGAGTAACCCCAAGGAGATATTTAAGTATAAGAAAATAGATACTGAATTCGATGACTTGTTAAATGATTCGAATGTGAAACTCATAGACTACTACAATAAAATTTATTTGGATTATCTTATTCGATTGAACGATGGCAAAATCAGATAACTTACTAAAATTTCCTTCTCGCGTTGATTATTTGAAACGTGTAGAGAACTTAATTAGTAACCTGTCTTCACATTACAAAATTAGCTCTGAAGCTAAAGATAAAATCTCTTTAGCTGTTTTGGAGGCTGTGAATAATGCCATTTTCCATGGCAATAAACTTGATCACAAAAAAACGGTCACAATCCGTTTTCAAGTAAGTGAGAGCTGTATCTCTTGTGTAATTAAGGATGAAGGTGATGGATTTGATGTTTTATGTGTCCCAGATCCAACTCTTCCCGAAAATATTGAGAAAATTAACGGAAGAGGTCTATTTTTGATGAAACATTTGGCCGATTCTGTGCAATTTAGTGCAGATGGTAGACATGTTAAAATGGTTTTCAATATTTAATCAATGGAGATAAGTTATAATACATGTGAAACTGAAATGCCTGAAATTAGTCAGGAAAGAATCAGTTTGTGGATCTCTCAGGTAGTGGAGAATTTTGAATGTGAAGTAGGGGAGATTAATTATTATTTTTGTTCTGATAATTATTTGTTAGAGATGAATCGTGAACATCTAAATCACGATTATTTTACGGATATCATCACGTTTGACTACACAATTGCAGATATCATATCGGGAGATTTATTTATCTCAGTAGATACTGTTCGTGATAATGCTAAAGATTATAAGGTAGATTTCTTTGAAGAATTGCACCGAGTGATTGTTCATGGTGTACTTCACCTGCTTGGGATTGATGATAAGTGCGATGAGGATCAGGAAATAATGACCCAAAAGGAAGATGAATCATTAGCTTTACTTTCCAAGATTCATTAAATTTGTGAAATTTTCGAATTAAAAAAGTGATTATTAGCTTTTTACAGTGCTTTTGTTTAGCATTTAAAGAGTTGATATATAATATATTACCCTAAAATTTGATTGATAAATTAGGCGTAAAACACTGAAAACGTATATGTTAGCTGAATATGATGTAATAGTAGTAGGTGCAGGACATGCAGGTTGTGAGGCCTCAACCTCAGCTGCTAATCTAGGATCTACGGTGCTTTTAATCACCATGGATATGAATAAGATCGCACAAATGTCCTGTAATCCTGCTATAGGTGGAATTGCTAAAGGACAGATTGTGCGTGAAATTGATGCCTTGGGAGGTTATGCTGGTATAGTTACCGATAAATCTTCAATCCAATTTAGAATGCTTAATCGTTCTAAAGGACCTGCTATGTGGAGTCCGAGAGCTCAGTGTGACCGTATGGTATTTTCTGCCGAATGGAGAACTGTTGTTGAGAATACAGATAATTTGGATATGTGGCAAGATGCTGTAGTCGGCTTGCTATTCGAGAATGATAAAGTTGTTGGTGTTAAGACAAAACTTGGGATAGATATTAAATCAAAAACAGTTGTTTTAACAAATGGGACTTTTTTAAATGGCTTAATGCATGTTGGGCGAAATCAAGAAATGGGTGGTCGTTCATCAGAGCCAGCTTCGCTTGGAATTAGCGAACAATTAAAATCTATTGGTTTTGAAGTTGGCAGAATGAAGACAGGAACTCCAGCTCGTCTCGATGCAAGAAGTATCGATTTTTCTGTGATGAAACGCCAAGATGGGGAAGAGGATTTTCACAGATTTTCATACCTGAATAATCATGTGGATAAAGAGCTAATTCAGCGCCCATGTTACATTACTTATACCAACCCTGAAGTTCACTCAGAGCTTGCACTTGGCTTTGAAGAATCTCCAATGTATGATGGGACAATTCAGAGTACAGGACCTCGTTATTGTCCAAGTATTGAATCGAAGCTTACGACTTTTGCTGAGAAAAAGGAGCATCTTTTATTTTTAGAACCAGAAGGTGAAACGACTCATGAATATTATATCAATGGATTTTCATCTAGTTTAGCATGGGATATTCAATTGAATGGATTGAGGAAAGTTCCAGGGCTTGAAAATGTGAAAATGTATCGTCCAGGATATGCTATCGAGTATGATTATTTTGCGCCGACTCAGTTGCACCATACTTTGGAAACAAAGTTAATAGAGAACCTATATTTCGCCGGTCAAATTAATGGGACAACTGGTTATGAGGAAGCAGGAGCACAAGGAATGATGGCTGGTATTAATGCCAGCTTGAAAGTGCAAAATCGAGATGCTTTTACCTTAAAACGCGACGAAGCATATATAGGTGTTTTGATCGATGATTTGGTGATGAAAGGTGTTGATGAGCCATATCGTATGTTCACCTCTCGAGCTGAATATCGAATCCTTTTAAGACAAGATGATGCTGATGTACGATTAACACCAAAGGCATTTGAATTAGGTTTGGCTAGTCAGGAGAGAATGGATCTGCTAAATGAGAAAACGGAATATAGAAATAAGCTGATTAACTTCTGTAAAGAATTCGGAGTAAAACCGAAATATATAAATGCTGCTCTAGAAGATTTAGGGACAAGTCCGCTTAAGCAGGGTATGAAACTTTACGACGTTATTTTACGACCTCAAGTTCATATTTTTGATTTGCTTGAGATTATTCTCCCGTTAAAAGAACTAGTAGAATCTATTCCCAATAGGAGAGATGAGATTATTGAGGCTGCTGAAGTCTTGATTAAGTATTCGGGTTATATTGAAAGGGAAAAGCTTATCGCAGATAAGTTGACTCGCCTTGAAAGAATTGTAATAACTGATCGTTTTGATTACACATCATTACAGTCTTTGTCGACTGAAGCTCGTCAGAAATTAGATAAAATTAGACCTGAAACTATTGGTCAGGCTTCACGTATTCCTGGGGTTTCACCTAGTGATATTAGCGTGCTTTTAGTCCTTATGGGACGTTAATGTTCCACGTGGAACATGATGGTGGTTTGAAGCAAACGCCCTTTAAAGAGCTCGGGAACACCTTCTTTTACTGCAAGAAGGTGTTTTCGAGTTTTTGTATAAAGGATTTTGATGAAAGTTTTAAGCTTATTTCAATCTCTATTCTTTTTAATTGGATACTTGAGTATCTTGTATTATAATTTGAAAATATAAAGCTATGACTAAATCGAAATTTACTGTTGCAGGGAATGTAGTAGATGTTATCTCTAAGAAAATTTTCAAGGGAGAGGTAACGGTTCAGGATGGATTGATAACTTCGATAAAGGAAGTTGATGATGCGCCAGATTGTTACATTCTTCCTGGTTTAGTTGATTCGCATGTTCATATAGAAAGCTCGCTTTTAATACCAAGTCGATTTGCAGATTTAGTTGTGAGGAAAGGTACTTTGGGAATTGTGACAGACCCTCACGAGATAGCAAATGTGTTAGGAGAGATCGGAATTGATTTCATGATTAATGATGCAAGAAAGACACCGCTCGAAATTCGTTTTGGTGTTCCATCTTGTGTGCCTGCTACTCCATTTGAAACATCTGGATTTACATTAGGAGCAAATAAAGTTGAGAGTTTACTGAAGAGAGAAGAAGTGGTATGCTTAGCTGAGCTTATGGATTTTCCTGGAGTAATCAATGACGATCTAGAAGTCATGAAGAAAATAGTTGCAACGAAACGTTTAGGGAAAAAAATTGATGGACATGCGCCTGGTCTTAAAGGTGCAGACTTGAAGAAATATGTGGCTGCAGGTATTTCTGCAGATCATGAATGTTCGAACATAGAAGAAGCTCTAGAAAAATTAAAGCTTGGTATGATGATTCAAATTCGAGAGGGTAGCGCTGCAAAAGATTTTGAAGCTTTGTATCCTCTTATTGATTCTCATTCTGATCGTGTGATGTTGTGTACAGATGATACGCATCCTGATGATTTATTTGAGAATGGGCATATAGACAATCTAATTCGAAAGGGTTTAGCCAAGGGTTGTGATTTAATGAATTTATTACGTGCGTCATCATATAATGCGATCAAACATTATGGTCTAGATTTAGGATTACTTCAACTGAGAGACTCTGCAGATTTCATTATAATTGATAATCCAGAGTCTTTTAAGGTAAGCTCTTCTTATATGAAAGGGGAGTGTATTTATAAGAATGGAGACGTGTTTTTTGATAGTCACAACGAGATACTCTTGAATAATTTTTATCGAAAAGAAATTAAACTTGAAGATATTCAGATAGAAGCTAAGGATTGTGATGTTCATGTTATGACCGCTAGTGATGGTGATTTGCTTACAGGATGGACTCAAGAACGTCCAAAGGTGGAAGACGGAAATTTTGTTTCTGATACCAATCAGGATCTACTAAAAATGGTCGTCATGAGTCGTTATAACAATGATAAACCAGTTGTTGGGTTTATAAGAGGATTTGGCTTTAATAAAGGAGCTATCTCAGGAAGTATTGCTCACGACAGCCACAATATTATTGCTGTTGGAACTAATGATTCAGATATGCTAAATGCCTTGAATACATTAATTAAACTGAAAGGTGGTATGGTGGCTTCCGAAGGAAAAGAAACTCGATCGGTACAACTTGATGTGGCAGGCTTAATGTCGAATAAAAGGGGTGAGGATTTGCTGACAGAATATAATTTTTTAGATGATTTGACTAAAAGTTTTGGAAGTAGCTTTCATTCACCATTTATGACACTGGCTTTTATGTCGTTACTTGTTATACCTAAACTCAAACTTTCAGATAAAGGTCTATTTGATGTTGAGCAATTTAAATTGATTGATTTGTATTGTAAATAGACTTGTCTATATTGCTTGCTCATCTATTAGAACACGTTATTTGTGGTAGAAAATAAGCATATTAAATACTTAAAGGAATTAGTTTCTGCTCTTCCTGAAGAACCTGGAGTTTATCAGTTTTTCGACGAGCAAGAAAAAATTATATATGTAGGAAAAGCCAAGCGTTTAAAAAGGCGCGTGGCTTCCTATTTTAATAAGGTACACGATGTCGCCAAGACCAATGTGATGGTCAAGAAAATTGCCGATATTAAACATCTTGTTGTTGAGACGGAAGAGGATGCTCTTTTGCTCGAAAACAACTTAATTAAAAAGTACCAGCCTCGCTACAATATTCTTTTAAAGGATGACAAATCGTACCCTTGGATTTGTATAAAGAAAGAAACTTACCCTCGTGTTTTCATTACACGACAACTCGTAAAAGATGGCTCTGATTATTTCGGACCTTATACGAGTGTTCGTATGGTTCGAACATTAATGGATTTAATTCGGTCGCTCTACAAATTGAGAACTTGCAAGCTTAAATTGGATGAGGAGAGTATATCTAAAGGAAAGTTTAAAGTCTGCTTAGAGTATCACATAGGTAATTGTAAAGCACCTTGTGTTGGGAAAGAGACATTCGAAGAATACCGTCAAACTACTTCTGAAATACGATATATTTTAAAAGGGAATATAAAAACGGTTACCGATTTCCTCCAAAATCAGATGCAAACTTCAGCTCAGAATTATGAGTTTGAAAAGGCACAATCTATTAAGGAGAAATTAGATCTTTTAGAGAAATATCGAAGTAAGTCTACTATCGTTAGTCCGACTATCGACAACATAGATGTGTATTCCATATTAGCCGATGAAGATACAGCTTATGTGAATTTCCTTAAGCTTGTGAACGGTGCAATTATTCAGGCTCATACCATTGAGATTAAGAAAAAATTGAATGAGAGCGATGAGGAACTCTTGCTAATGGGAATTATTGAGATAAGGCAAAAAATCTTTAGTACAGCTAAGGAAATTCTTATCCCTTTCCCCGTAGATTTATCTATGCAAAATGTTGGTTTTACTGTGCCTCAAAGAGGGGATAAGAAGAAGCTACTAGACTATTCTTTTCGGAATGTCAAATACTTTCGACAGGAGAAGTTGAAGCAGCTTGATAAGGTTCAACCCAAGAGGCATACTGATAGAATACTGGAAGGCATGAAAAAGGATTTTCGTCTTCAGGAATTGCCAGTTCATATTGAGTGTTTCGATAACTCCAATATTCAAGGTGAGTACCCCGTTGCTTCCTGTGTCGTTTTTCGCAATGCAAAACCATATAAAAAAGATTACCGTCATTTTAATATCAAAACGGTTGTTGGAGCTAATGATTTTGCTTCCATGGAGGAGATTATTTATAGGCGATATAAACGTCTTTTAGAAGAAGATCAACCACTGCCTCAGATGATAGTTATTGATGGTGGAAAAGGACAGTTAGGAGCTGCATTAAATGCGCTTGAAAAATTAGATTTGAGAGGGAAAATTGCGATAGTTGGAATTGCTAAACGTTTGGAAGAAATATTTTTTCCAGGTGATCCATACCCATTATATTTAGATAAGAATTCTGAAAGTTTGAAAGTGGTGCAGCATTTAAGGAATGAGTCACATAGATTTGCAATCACCTTCCACAGGCAAAAGAGATCCAAGGCTTTTATTACTTCAGAGCTTGATGAAGTATCAGGGATAGGACCAAAAACGAAGCAAAACTTGATTACGACCTTTAAATCGGTTGAAAATATTAAAAAAGCGAGTCAGGAAGATTTGGAGAAATGTATTGGTGTATCAAAAGCCATAAAGCTCTGGAAACATTTTAATTAGATTGTGTTAATTTGAGTTTTAAATAATATTTAGAAGCTCAATTATTAGCTTAGAATATTGCTTTCATGAATTCTTCGAGATTAATTTTCAGAAAATAGGTGTTCATATCACTATTTTCTAATTCCTGAAGCATGCTTTCTTTATGATGGGGGATATTTATAAGTTTATTTTCAAGTTCGTTAATGTTTCCCATTTTAATGCAGTTACCCAATATTTCGGCTCGATAAATTCTTCCTTTTTCAATATCAAGTTCAACTTCTAAAATATTTCCGTTGGGAAAACTGATTAATCTCTCAAATGTGTATTTAGGTGAATAACCAAAATTCCATTCCCATTTCAGATATTTTTCATCCATCAGTTTTTGAATGGCTTTCTGATCTGTTTGGGTGAGTACGTATTCTTTTACTCCAGGAAATTGATTCTGCATATGCTTGACGATCTCAGATTGCAATTCAACAATTTTCATAGGGGAGGCTAAGTGATCGCTAATATTCGTTACACGACTTCTAATCGAACGAATACCTCTATCTTTAAACTTGAGTGGGTTTATCTTTAAAAGGCTATTTAGGCGGCTCAAATCGCTTGAGAAAAGCATGGTGCCATGTTGCATAACCTTGCTTCGATAGATGTGTGAGGCGTTGCCTGAGAATTTCATCCCATCAATAGTCAAATCACTTTTCCCTTCAAACTTTGCATTTACATTTAAAGATTGCAAAACATCGATAACGGGTTGAGAGTATTTTCTGAAATTGATTAATTCACCCTTTTCGCCTTTACTTATAAAACAGTAGTTTAAGTTCCCTTCATCATGAAAAACAGTACCACCACCTGATAGGCGACGAATAATTTCAATTCCCTCTTCTTCACATTTTTGGAGGTTTATTTCAGCAAGAGTGTTTTGGTGTTTCCCAATAATTACAGCAGCCTTATTTCGATAGAGCATGTAGAAATCCTTTTTAAAATTTTTAAGAAAATATTCTTCTGTGGCTTGATTAAAGGCAGCCTGATTACTTTTACTAATATAATAGAACATAAGAGTTAATTTATCGTAACAATAAATATGCAGCATTAAGTATGCTTCTGACTTATTACAAATATGCTTAATAAAAACTGACTTATCTTTATTAAGATTTAATTTTAATAATAGGTTTCTGCTATAGCATGATCAATAAATGTACAAAATTTTAACTTTGTTGATGAAGAAATAAAAATTAAGAATATGCGTGTTGTAATTCAGAGAGTAAGCCGAGCATCGGTTGAAGTTGAAAGTCAGATTATCGGTGAAATATCTAAAGGCTTAATGATACTGGTTGGAATGGAAAATACCGACAGCCAAGAGGATATCGATTGGCTATGTAAGAAGATTTGTGGTCTGAGAATATTCGACGATGAAGACAGCGTTATGAATAAATCATTGATTGAAGTAGATGGTGATATTCTTGCGATAAGTCAGTTTACCCTACATGCTCGAACCAAAAAAGGGAACCGACCTTCCTATATTAATGCAGCAAAACCAGACATATCAATACCCTTGTACGAATCATTTTTATTGGCATTGGAGAGGGAAAGTGGCAGGAAGCCACAAAGAGGTAAGTTTGGAGCTGAAATGCAAGTCGCACTGGTAAACGATGGTCCTGTAACGATTACAATTGATAGTAAAAATAAAGAATAGTTTGATACGATGATTCGGTAATGTGGCGATGTGTTGATGTTTACGAGGTGTCAATCTAGGTTGAGAGTGGAGATGCTAGATTGCAATTTATCAGGGATTTTACTTGAATTTATTTCAAACTGACTCCTGATTTCCGAACTTTGCACCTATAAACTCATAACTCATAACTCATAACTCATAACTCATAACTCATAACTCATAACTCATAACTCATAACTCATAACTCATAACTCATAACTCATAACTCATA
>JADGEF010000208.1 GCA_016744515.1 Marinifilaceae bacterium
TGGTCAGTTGGTATACGGGAATGAACAACAAGTTCATCTCCTGTTGACCAGCTTTATCAGTTTTTTATTTTACGCCTATTGATAAAATTCATATCAACTCGAATTGGAAATCTATTTGCAAGCTAAATCATCTTTAAAGAAAATCATGGTTGCACTTGTTTTAAAGCCAATCTTCCGCAAAGCTTTCATTGAAAATCTGAATTCTTTATACTGGTTTGTAGAGAATAGAAAGGCCTAATTTATATTTTATGGGGAATGTTAAATCTAAATAAGAATCGCTGGTTTTACTGAGTTGTTGATATCTTATTTAGAATTTGTGTAAACCTTTGCGTACACCTAACAAGAGTATCAGTTTAGATTTATCGGAAAATTGTTTCTACATTTGTCTCAACAAAACAGAAAAGAGCATGGCTACAAAAATGATAATTCGACGACGACGCAGATTCTTATTAGATCAATAAGGAAGCATTGTTTGTGGATTATTTTCCAGGCTTTCCTTTATACCGGAAGGCTTTTTTTATGCCCGCTAATCAAGTTTTCAAGAATAAAACAGAACAAATGACTCAATTTTTAAACATCCGACGAAGACGCAGATCACTTTCGAAGAAAGCGGTAGGAGTCCTATTGTCGTGTAGTTTGAATTGACCATGACATATTTAGTAAGGCTTACCGTTTAAACGGTAAGCCTTTTTTTTGAATATTTTTTTTATTGAAACTTAATTTATAACAGAACCTCATATGCCAACAACTATCTACACAGTAAGCCGACGCCACTTGCGTTCGAACTGCTACCCAGAAGGGGCGGATGAGTCTGATATACTATTTTTCAAATAGGATATATAAGCTTGCCGTCGACAACGGTAGGCTTTTTTTGTACACTATAGTCGCTAAAAGGCTCAGATATAGGGAGAATTAAAGAAATTAGAAGATACAACAAGGTAAAATTTAAACAAGATGAACGCATTATTCAACAGAGAAAATCGGCTAAGGCTCCGACAAAGCAAGCTAATAAACGGCTTAAAAGAGAGCTTTGATATTGACATTAACAACAAATGGTTAAGCCTGACAGGCGTAGCATTATTTTGGGAAACTTAGCGATATAAAAGGAAATGGAATTAACTGTAGATACAAAACAAGAAATAGCTGTTATCGAATCGGGCATCATACACAACAAGTATGCGACTGAGATTTGTGAAATGATTGAAACAGCTGCTAAAATAAGAGGAACAGGGATAGCCACGAGAAATCCCTTATACGTTGCTCAAAAACTTCAGGAAGGAAAATCGGTTATTGCCTTTGCAGGGAATAAGCTTATCGGTTTTTGTTATATCGAAACCTGGGAGCATGAGTTATATGTAGCCAACTCGGGATTAATAGTCCACCCAGACTACCGTCACGTTGGTCTGGCTAAGCAAATTAAGGAGAAAGCTTTTGAGTTATCTAAAAAGCGTTATCCTGAAGCGAAAATTTTCGGATTAACAACCAGCTTAGCGGTCATGAAAATTAATTCAGACCTGGGGTACAAGCCCGTTACTTTTTCGGAACTCACCACAGATCAGTCTTTCTGGCAAGGATGCGCGTCATGCGTTAATTACGACATCCTACAAAGAACCAATCACAAAATGTGCTTGTGTACAGGAATGCTGTGCGATCCGAAAAACCCTCAGAAATAATTTTAGTAGTGAAATCAGGAGAGTCGTTTTGGGGTTTAAAAATTATTTTAAATCTAAAAACTCATATCTCAAATCTAGAAATAATAACATGATAACAAAAGATAAAAAAGTCGTTTTAGCCTACAGTGGCGGATTAGATACAACATATTGTGCCCTTCACTTATCGAAGGATTTGGGCATGAAAGTTTATACAGTACTGGGAAATACAGGCGGATTTAGTGATGAAGAACTAAGCGCAATTGAGAAAAAAACACACAAGCTAGGTGTAATAGACCATACTAGCATCGACCTTACCGAAGAATACTACACAAAATGCATCAAATACCTGATTATGGGAAATGTTCTGAAGAACAATTGCTACCCCTTATCAGTTAGCTCGGAGAGAGCTTTTCAGGCCATGGCTATTGCTCAATGTGCCAACGAAATTGGTGCGGATTATATCGCCCATGGTAGTACTGGAGCAGGAAATGATCAAATAAGATTTGACTTGATCTTCCAAATTATGGCACCTAATGCCAAGATAATTACCCCAACCAGAGACTTAGAATTAAGTAGAGAAGAAGAAATTCAATATCTGAAAGATGCTGGGATTGATGATGCTTTTGAGAAGATGGCTTATTCGATCAATGCAGGACTATGGGGAACCAGTATTGGTGGAAAAGAAACTTTAGTTTCAGATCAAACCATTCCTGAGGAAGCTTATCCATCGCAAGTCACACAAACTGAGCCTTCGGAGCTTAGCATTGGATTCGAGATGGGTGAACTGGTATCGGTAAACGGAACTAAGTTTGATAACCCACTTGATGCCATCAAAACCATTGAGAAAATAGGATCAGCTTACGGAATTGGTAGAGACATGCACATTGGCGATACCATTTTGGGAACAAAAGGTAGAGTTGCCTTCGAAGCAGCTGCACCAGTTTTGATTCTGAAAGCTCACGAAATGCTAGAGAAACATTGCCTAAGCAAGTGGCAAATGCATTGGAAAGATCAGTTAGGCGATTTCTACGGCATGCTTCTTCACGAAGCTCAATACCTAGAGCCACTGATGAGAAATATAGAGTGTTTCCTTGAAGATTCTCAGAAAACAGTTACAGGTGAGGTGAAGATGATGCTTTATCCTAGATATTATCAGATGGTGGGCGTGAATACACCCAATGACTTGATGAGCGATGCTTTCGGACAATACGGAGAAAAAAATGAGGGCTGGACTGCTAATGATGTGAAAGGATTTACCACAATTCTAGCAAACTCAATGAAGATTTATCACACTGTAAATGCACAATAGAATGATCAAAGTAGGAATTATAGGAGGAGCGGGTTATACCGCAGGAGAGTTGTTGAGACTCTTGCTTTGGCATTCTGAGGCTGAGATTGTTTTTATTCAATCGAGCAGTCATAATGCACAGCCAGTAAGTAAAGTGCATAAGGATTTACTCGGTGAATGTTCATTGAACTTTTCAGATGCCAACTTTAATGCTGTTGATGTGATTTTTCTTTGCTCAGGTCATGGTAAAAGCAAGAGTTTCTTTGAGAAGAACAACTTGCCAGAGGATTTAAAGGTTATCGATTTAAGTATGGACTTTAGATTGGAAGACGATAAAAACGAATTTGTCTACGGTCTGCCTGAAATGAATAAAGAAGCTATAGCTGAGGCAAAATATATTGCAAATCCAGGTTGTTTCGCAACGGCTATTGAGCTAGCTCTTTTGCCATTGGCAAAGCATCAAGCACTGAAAGATGAAGTACATGTAACAGCCATCACAGGATCGACAGGAGCAGGTCAGGCACCATCAGGAACGTCTCATTTTTCGTGGAAAAACAATAATGTGTCACTATACAAAGCTTTCGAACATCAGCATTTAGCTGAGATAAACGAGAGTCTGAAGAATTTGCAAAAGGATTTTAATAAAGCACTGAATTTTATACCAGTCCGAGGGAATTTCTCTCGAGGCATATTAGCATCGGTTTATACCAATTGTGATTGGAGTCTTATCGAAGCTATGGTTCACTATCAGAATTATTATCTGGATCATCCATTTGTGGTGATTAGTGATGAGAACATAGATGTGAAGCAGGCGGTAAATACCAACAAGTGCTTGTTACACTTGGAGAAACATGGCAATAAGTTGCTCATTGTTTCCAGTATAGATAACCTTTTGAAAGGAGCGTCAGGTCAGGCAGTTCAGAATATGAATATCATGTTTGGATTAGCTGAAGATGCAGGTTTAAGACTTAAACCAGTAGCATTTTGATTCTAGATTTTGGAGTGATGATTTTAGATTGAGAAATTGTTCTCTTCAATCTTCACTCTTTTTTTCAATCATAATTCATAATTCTAAAATAATTTAAGCGGTGCAATTATTCAATACATATACAAAATACGATATCAACTTGGTTTCAGG
>JADGEF010000077.1 GCA_016744515.1 Marinifilaceae bacterium
TCATAGAGATCAAAAATTACCAGGTTCTAAAGACAGAGATTTTAATGCCGTTGATGGTGTTTACGAAAGAGATTTTGATATCAACCCGTTTTCTTATGCCTTAAATGCAAGTAGAAGTATGCGAGCTTATGATGAAAATGGAGACTTAGAATTCTTTAGACGTGACTATTCTCCTTTTAATGTCATACATGAATTAAATAATAATTCAGTAGATCTTGCTTCAACTGATGTTATTGCACAGCTTAATTTAGATTACGAAATTGTAAAAAATGTAAACTTCACCTCTGTATTTCAAGCTCGTAGAAATACGGCTGGAAGAGAGCATAAAATTCATGAATCTTCAAATCAGGCAAATGCTTATAGAGCTATGGGCACTCAATTCATTAGAGATGCCAACCAGTTGTTATTCAGCGATCCTGATAAACCAAATTCAAACCCAATTTCTATTCTACCTACTGGTGGTTTTTACAACACAGTAAATAACACTCTTGATTTTTACTCTATTCGTAATTCAATTTCTTGGAATCCAACTATTGAGGATACTCATATTATGAGTTTTCTTTTAGGACAAGAAGTAAAATACACTAACCGTAAAGAAGTTACTAGTGATGGTTGGGGCATACAGTACGATAGAGGAAGCTTATTTAATGAACATCCTGATTTATCGAAATATCTTAGCTTGAACAACCAGACTCGTGAAAGTATTGAAGAAGTAAAAGATAGATATATTGGCTATTTCTTGAACGGGGCTTATTCATACAAAGGTAAATATACCTTTAATGGTACTGTTCGTCGTGATGGATCAAACAGACTTGGTAAAACCAGTACTGCACGCCATATGGTATCATGGAATGTGAGTGGGAAGTGGAATCTTACCGAAGAAGATTTCTTAAGTAATTCTGAGAAGGTAAATCTTTTAAGCTTAAAAGCAACTTATGGATTAACTGGAGTAATGGGCCCATCGGCAAGTGCTATTCAAAAATTAGTAGCTTATCAAACATGGCGCCCTTATGACAAAGAGACGGGTGTTGATCTTGAAGATTTAACTAATGATGATTTATCCTGGGAGAAGATGTACGAATTTAGTGTAGGTGCTGAAGCTGCCTTCTTCAATAATCGTATTTACACTGATATAGCATACTACAAAAGAAACTCTTTTGACTTGATTGGTAAAGTCCGTACTTCTGGATTAGGAGGTAAAGCTACCAAATATGGGAACTTTGCGGATATGGAAATCGAAGGTTTCGAAGTCGCTTTAAATACAGTCAATATAACAACTGACAATTTTAAGTGGACAACGAATCTGAATATCGATTTTAACAAGAGTGAAATTACAAAACTTGATAACTATGACAGAATTGGTGATTATGTCAGAAATACTGGTGGAGATTATCTAGGGAAACCTCGTAGAGGCCTGTATTCCATCAGATTTGATGGTTTAAGCAACCAAGGAATGCCAACATTTGTTGATAGCTCAAATAAACCTATTAACGAGAACTTAAGTCTTCAGAAAAGAGAAAATGTAATGGATTACTTAAAATACGAAGGTGTGCTTGATGCTCCTCTTTCGGGTGGTATGACCAATACATTTAAATATAAAAATTTCTCTTTAGGTGTAGGTATTGTGTTTAGAGCAGGTAACAAAATCAGACTTGATGACTTATTTAAATTAGGAACAGGTGGATTACGTGAATTCGGCTATTCATCTATCTCAAAAGACATGGAAAACCGCTGGTCGGCTCCTGGAGATGAAGCTTATACAAATGTTCCTGGTATACTAAGTAGAAGATTTGATTCTGACTTAGATGCACAATCATTGAACCTTTATGAATTGTATAATAAATCTGATGTTAGAGTTGCAGATGGTGGTTTTGTAAGATTAAAAACTATTAGCTTGGGATATAACCTACCTAAAACTTTCACCAATAAATTAGGCGTTCAACGTGCTAAAATTTCACTTCAAGCACAAAACCTTTTATTGCTTTACTCTGATAAGAAACTAAATGGATTAGATCCTGAATTCTATCGCTCAGGTGGTGTTGCTCTACCTATTCCGAGAACTTTTACATTCTCGCTTAATGTAGGTTTTTAATAGCAATTAATAAAAATATTAATTTTTTCACCAATAAATTTCGATTGTTTAATCAAATTTAATTTTACCAAAATGAAAAAAATACAAATAATATATGCAGTAACGCTGCTCCTGTGTTTTTCGAGTTGTACTGATTATCTAGATGAAAATCCTGACAACAGAGTTGAAGCAAACACACTCGATAAAATTTCGCAACTCGTAGTACCTGCTTATCCTCGTGGAGATTATTTCTTTACAGATTGGATGACAGATGATTCTCACTACATTTCTTCTAATTCTCAAATTTCTCGAATGACAGATACTTTCCTTTGGAAAGATCTTGAAGAAGAAGAATCATATAATACACCAGCAAACTATTGGAACAATGCTTACTCAGCTATTTCTCAAGCGAATGCCGCTTTAGAAGCACTTGAGAAAATTGAGACTGACAATATTGATTATAAAAATGCCATAAAAGGCGAAGCTCTGCTTTGTAAAGCATACGCTCACTTTATGCTAGCAGCATTATTTTCGAACAATTATGATGAAGCTACAGCAAAAACTGACTTAGGCGTGCCTTATGTGAGTGAATCTGAAAATGTATTGATAAAGGAATATAAACGTGAAACTTTATTTGAAACATACCGTTTAATCGAAAAGGATTTAATTGATGGTATGGCACTTATTTCTGATAGCTACTATTCAGGTAGTAAAAAATATCATTTTACTAAGACAGCTGCAAATGCATTTGCTTCGCGTTTCTATTTATTCAAAGGAGATAACGCAAAGAGTATTGAATATGCTGATAAAATTTTGGGAGTAGGTACAATCAATACAACTTTCATAAAAGATTTAAATGTATACGATGGACAATCAGGTTCTGTTGCTAAAAGAAGTTTTTATATCAAAAATACTGATCCTAGCAATATTCTGATTATTGAAAAACAAGTCGGTATAGGTTTAAGGCACCGCTATGGTTATCGAACTCATATTCAAAACTGGAGAGCAATGTTTACTAACTCAAGTATTTGGGCAGGAGCTTACGCAGATCTTAGATCGAGTATGGGATACTATGGAGATGGTGCAAAAAATGTGATTGGAGCCGCTAAATATGACGAAATATTCTATAAAGAAAGTTTAACAGCGAATACAGGGTTTCCATTTTTTGTTCAACCTGTATTTAGAGGAATCGAACTTGCTTTTAATAGAATTGAATCAAATATAAAGTTAGATAACTTAACTGCTGCTTTAGCTGATTTAAATACAATTGCTAGTTTAAGATATGCAGGTGCAGCAACTCTTGATCTTGCGACAATTCAAGCATACTATGCTACTGCAGATTCTGAAGGTAACGATGTTTTACCTGATGAGAAAACTGCTTTAATGAATTTGTATTTATTAGAAAAGAGAAAAGAATATTTGCAGGAAGGTATGCGTTGGTTCGATATTAAAAGACATAATATTGCCATTGAGCATATCACTAGCGATGGCGAAACAATTACTCTAGAAGCAAATGATTTAAGAAAAATCTTACAAATTCCTCAAAATGCAACTTCGAGAGGAATCGCTAAGAATCCACGCTAAAACAGAAACTAAAATGAGAAAATTAACACTATTTTTAAGCATTATATTTGTAGGCTTGTTTTCTGCTTGTGATAACGAAGACGATGGCGTATATACCCCCGAAACTGTTGTAGACTCAACAGATCCTATTAGTATCTATTTTAGAGATAACTTTTTGACTCCTTACGGTACAGCAGTACGTTGGAAATGGAATGATAATTTAGTAGATGATACAAAAAGAGTAACTCCTGCACTTCGTGATGTTTGTATTCCAATGGGGGATTTCATTAAAAAATTCTGGATCGAACCTTTTACAATGACCAAATCAGGTGAAAAATTTATGTTAGATCATTTTCCTCCTGAACTGGTTTTTATTGGATCAAAAATGTATAATAGTGATGGAGCTTCAGTTACGTTAGGTTATGCCGATGCTGGAGTTCGTATTACATTTACTCAAGTAAATGA
Source organism: Marinifilaceae bacterium (assembly GCA_016744515.1). Lineage (GTDB taxonomy): Bacteria > Bacteroidota > Bacteroidia > Bacteroidales > Marinifilaceae > Ancylomarina. Next base: position 4,100 of record JADGEF010000077.1, read on the forward strand.
GTATAACTTAACTAATTCTCAATGGATGTTTATGCAATTACGAACTGCTGAGCATGAGTTTGGTCACATTATTCATCAACGTCACAATTTGCCTGACGGTTTTAAGGAAGTAAGCCCTGAGAACTACAAATCTAATAACTGGTTAAACTTAGCAGGTGATGTTCAAGCTGGTCAGCCAAAGATTTCTCGTGAGGCTATAACTTTAGGTATGGTTTCAAATTATGGAACATCCGATGTTCAAGAAGATTTCTGTGAGATCTTGTCACTATATATCACTTCTACTGAGGCTGCATTTAATAAAAGATATATTACTCATGAACCTGAAACTAAGTATGCTAAAGTAGATACTGACGGAAAACCAGTTTTAGATGCTGATGGAAAACCAGTAATGCTTGATCCTAATGATGATGCTGAAGAAATCAATAAGGGGAGAGATATCGTTACAATTAAGTTAGGAATGATTAAGAATTACTATATGGTAAAATTCGAAATTGACCTTGACCAAATTCGTGATGAGATTATGAAGAGAATCAGTGAGATAAACGACTAAATAAATTTAAACATGAAAAAAATAATATATTTATTCGTGGCTACATTACTCTTGTTTACGTCTTGCGACAACGAACAAGATCCAATATTTGACGATAGCCCCGAAACTAGAATCAATAATGTATTAACGAAATACAAAACAACCCTTACAAAGGATGATGGAACTTGGATTGCTTATTATTCTGGTTCTGCTATTCTAATGAAATTCAACAATGATAATACTGTTGAATTTAAATCAACTTATGGCGATGGATCAGATGATAAAATAATTAGTTATAGAGTAGGTATCTCACAGGTTCCTGAATTAATTTTCGAAAGTCACTCTGTTTTTCAAGCTATTTACGAAGACAATAGGGCAACTGGTGAATATGAATTCCTTTTTGATAAAGTTGCTGATGACAGAATAGACTTTATTAGTAAAACTGACAAAGGAACTAATAAAACAAAATTAACTTTCTTTAAGGGAACTGAGACTGATTTAACTAAGGCAAAGGAGTTAACTGATAAGATTAATATTCTATCTGTTTTCAAAGAAGTTGTGATAAACGGGGATACCCAACATAAGATTGCTATATCATTAAACCCAGGAGGAAAAGCTCGAGTAACAACTCTATTTGAGGGGAAAATTGTTTCTGAAAATTATTCATATGATGTAACAGCTTCTGGAGTTATTTTCCAACCAGCTTTATCTATAGGTGATGGTCTTGAGGCTGCTGAATTTTCTTTTGATGAGACAACTCAAGTTTTCCAATCTACCGATGAAACTAAAGTTTCTATTAATGTTGTAAACGAACCTGTTTTACCTTTAGCGCCTTATGCATTTGGTGTAAAAGGTAATGCAAAGTTTAATACACTCGATTCTAACGATAAATCAAGTCTAGCTTTTTCAACTTTTTATAATTTATTTGTAGAAAATTTTAAAGCTAATTATGGTGGGCGAACTATATACAAATGGTATTTAAGGGGGTTGAATTCATCTGATGCCAAATATATCCAAATCTATTATGCAAGAGGAGCAAATGGTTATTCTGTTAGGTATTATTTCACTTATGAGGTCAAAGATGACGGTAAAGTTTACTTTAATTCAACTGGAGAAAATACTGCTGGGACTCGAGACGAGGGTTTCCAACCATTAGTTCAAAAAATATTTAATACTAAAGGTCACCATCTAGAGTCTACTGGCAAATTAGAAAAATATACTAACTCAACTTTTTCAATGATTAATGCTGATGATACATCAATGAGAATTAATTTCTTTGATTTTTAAATAGTTAAATTTTAAGTAGTAGTAGTTAGTAAAGAAAAGGGGCTTACTGTAGTGGTAAGCTCCTTTACTATATATCCATCTTTTTACTACCCACTCACCAACAAATTACATCCCCTAATATCTGAGTTGTCAAACCTGCCAAGGATTTCAAATTTACCGTCAGGGTGAATTTTTCCTAAATCTTGAGTTTCTATAAATGAACAAGAATTAAGGTTGGCTAGATCAATGACATTAACGCCACCACTTCTGCCAGTTTTCTCATATGAGAAAGGGTCATAGGCATCACGTATCATGATTTTCATCCAAGCTGGTGTTTCAAACAGACTGTCTCCCTTGCTATAGCCTTGCGATAAGAGTTCCGTCATACCATATTCAGAGTGGACCTTTTTTACACCTAATCGGGATGTAAAAATAGAGTGCAATTCTTCACGAGTTAATTCCTTTCGGCGACCTTTCATGCCTCCAGTTTCCATCACAATCACATCTCCCAAATCGAGTTGATGATTTTCAGCAAGTTCGAGTAAGGCAAAACTGACACCTAATAGTAAAACCTTCTTGTTTTGTCCTTTAAGCTCTTCAATATTAGCAATCAGTTCCTCATGATTATTCAAATAAAAACCAGACTTTGGATGCCCACTATCTTTAATTAATTTTTCCATCATATAGATAAGAGAGGAACCTTCTCGTTCAAGGTAAGATGGAAGTAGGGCAAGAATACAATAATCATTTATAGAGCCGTAAAAAGCCTCAAATCCCTTTGTAAAACTATCCTCATATATTCCTAAATCTGGCACATAGTGGCGAGAAGTTAAATTTCCGGATGTTCCACTACTGGTAAATACAGCCTTAGCTTCTTCATCGGTAGAAACCACTTTATGCGATTTAAAAAATTCAATGGGTAGAAATGGAATTTTCTCAAGACTGTCTACCGAATTTACATCTATATTCAGTAATGCAATATACTTAGCATATACTGAATTATCAGTCGCCTGAAAGTGGAATACTTCAAGTGCAGTTTGTACAAACTCCTCTTCTGATTGTATGTTGAATATCTTGTGTTTTAAATTTATCATCTAACGGATCTTCTAATTTATTACAAAGATAAGATTCCATATACAATAAAAGAAAGCCATGAGTTCACGAGTTTTAAATTCGTAAATTCATGGCTTTATATAATTGATTTCAATATCAGATCATGAAAATGATCTCATATCAATAATTATCCTTTAATAGCTTTCACACCTGGTAATTCTTTTCCTTCGATATACTCTAAAAGAGCACCACCACCAGTTGATACGTAGCTTACTTTATCAGCTAAACCATATTTGTTAATTGCTGCAACAGAGTCACCACCACCAATTAATGAGAAAGCACCTTTTTCAGTAGCTGTCACAATAGCATCAGCAATGGCTTTAGTTCCTTTAGCGAAAGTATCCATTTCGAATACGCCCACAGGACCATTCCAAAGAATCGTTTTAGATTCTTCGATCACTTTCTTGAAGCTTTCGATAGTTGCTTCTGCAACATCTAATCCCATCCATCCTTCAGGAATTGCATTCACATCACATGTCTGAGTATTAGCCTCGTTAGAGAAATCATCAGCAATTAAAGCATCTGAAGCAAGGTGAAGTTTCACATTGTTTTCTTTAGCCTTCTTTAGAATCTCTTTTGCAGTTTCCAACTTATCATCTTCAACCAATGAGTTTCCAATTGTTCCACCCATCGCTTTCACAAAAGTGTAAGTCATACCTCCACCAATAATCAAGTGATCAACCTGTGACATTAATGTTTTGATAATCTCGATTTTTGAAGAAACTTTAGCACCCCCCATAATCGCTGTTAATGGACGTTTGGTATCTTTCAATACCTTATCAACACTTGATAGTTCACCTTCCATTACATATCCGAACATTTTAGCTTCTGGGAAAAATTTAGCAATAACTGCTGTAGAAGCGTGTGCACGGTGAGCAGTACCAAATGCGTCGTTAATCCAAAGGTCAGCTAAATCAGCTAATTTCTTAGCGAATCCCTCATCACCTTTTTTCTCTTCATCGTAATAACGAAGGTTTTCAAGTAAAAGAACTTCACCTGGCTTCAATTCTGCAGCCATTGTTCTTGCACTCTCACCAATACAATCATCAGCAAACTTAACTTCTACACCAATCGATTTAGACAAATGAGCAACAATATGCTTTAACGAGAATTTCTCATCTTTTCCTTTTGGACGACCAAGGTGAGACATTAAAATAGCAGAACCATTACCCTCTAATACTTTTTTGATAGTAGGCAGTGCGGCACGAATTCGAGTATCATCTGTAATTTCGAATTGCTCGTTCAAAGGCACATTAAAGTCTACACGAATAATAGCCTTCTTGTCTGAAAAATTGTATGAATCAATTGTTTGCATGATATAATTGTATTTAGTTTTTTTTCTGCAAAACAAAGTTACATTATTATCTTTTCTACTACAACGAATGCTCAAAATATAAACTCAACAAACTGTAAACAAGGTTGATAATTCAGCATTATGTATTATTCTGAAACGATTGCATAAAGTTCTCTATTTTAGAATATTAATACTAAAACGTCATTTTTCACACTTTAATAAGAAAGTGGGTAAGGATTTAGTTTATCAACTCAAAATTCACCTTTCCATAGCGTTTCCCATTTACCTGAATTTCTATTTCATGTAAGCCTTCATAATATTTTCGAGTTGATATAGCTTTAAAAGAGAGTTTCTTCTTAAAACTTAATTTTCCTTCTGCGGGTAATTTCTTCTTTGATAGTTTAAAAACCTTGGGTGAAACTTTTCCATTAGCTTTCATATAATGCACAACAAAATCGATCATCAAGTTTTGCTCTTCAGTAGCCTTGGAAACAAGCTCAAATGAAAACTCTATTTCATCTCCCATTCTACATTCAGCATGGCTTAATACAAGATTATCTACCGATATTTTCAAAGTTATTGGGTAACCCAATAATTCCAAAACTTCTGATAAGCCTTGCTTTAATAATGTGCGTGAAGCGTGAGAAATAATCCACTGAGTCCCTTTATCATTAATGGTTTTCCATCTTTTCAATGTTTTAACAACCAATTGCGGGTGGTCCTTTGCAATATCATTAAGGTTATTTGCAACAGAGCGTCTCACGTAAAGTTCAGGATCTTGCTTTAATTCCTCTAAGATGTTCAAAACAGGTTTTGGATTATCTATAAACTCTCTGAGTACTGATGACCAAGGTAATCGAGGTCGTGTTCCTTCTGAAACTAATCGTCTTACATGTACATTCTCATCTGCCGACCATTTATATAGGTTTTTAAACGTTTGCTTAGGGTATTTTCGAATAAATGGTCTTATAGCATCTTCGGAAGTAAAGCGTTTCGTAATTTCAATTAAAGCGTTCATCGAAACATCGAAGTCTTCTTTTTCAAGTCCATAAACCGAAACATATTTAGCAATCGGCATAAAATAGAAACCCTCAAAACCAGTTATTTCTGAAGTTTCCTTTACCTGATCGAAAGTAGATAGAAGAATTTTTATTGCTTTTTTATACTCTTTAGGAAGATGCTTTTGCAGACTTTCACAAATTAAGGAAGATCTCTCTGATAAACTAAGTGGCTCTAATTTTGGAACAATAGATTTACAAAAAGACTCCTCATCAAAGAGAGGTAAAACTACCTTTATTCTATTTCCCATACGAGCAACAAGCTCTGGATTGAATACATTTTTAAACAAAAATCCTTCTTCCATAGTTATTAACTTACATTTCGAAAATTGCTAAGTACTCCCATAAATAGAAAACTCTATTTCGCCTAGCTCCAGCCATTTCTTTAATAAAACCAACTTCCTCAAACTCCTTTACCAACTGATTTGCAGACTGAAAGCTCAATTTGATTTCCTCTTTTATTTCGTTGACAGAAAGATAAGGTTTTGAATAGAATATCTGTAACAATTGTTTAGCTGAAGGATGTCTCTTCTTTCCTAGTTTCGTTTCTACTCTATCTAGATAGCTATCCTTTAACTCTTGTAATCCTTCAAGTCTTTCGATACAAAAAGTAGCTGTCTCGTTCGCCCCAGTAATAAAAAATCGAATCCATTGCTCCACATCATTCTTAGAACGAATTAGATTCAATCGATGATAATATTCCAATCTATTTTTTTCAAAAAAAACTGAGAGGCAGAATATAGGCTTCTCAATAAACTTCAAACTCAATAGTTCCAATAAAATTAGCGTACGAGCTGTACGTCCATTACCATCTAAAAATGGGAGAATGGTTTCGAACTGGCAAAGTGAAATAGCCATCTTTATAAGATAAGGGAGCTCTAAACTTTCATTTCGCCAAAACCATTTCGCATCATTAATAAGAACTTTTAAGTCATGCTTACTTGGAGGTGTATATTTCGAACCAGACGATGCTTGATGTTTATTATCCTTAGAGTTATATTTCATCCGCAATTTTCCACCCGTCTCTTCTTCTTTAGGTAAATCGGCATAAAGCATACGGTGAGTTTCCTTTACCATATGCAAACTCAATGGAAACTTCTCAAGCTCTTTTACCGCCCAATCAATAGAACTAATATAATTCGTTACCTGTTTATGTGCGATTAAACTTCGGTAGCCTTTAGATGCGGAGGGTAAGAAAGCCTGAGTCATATTTGACCGAATACCTTCCATCATATTAGAAGCTGTTACTTCAATAGCAGTAAACATAGGCAAGTGAGTGTCAATATCCTTAAAATACTTACAATATGCATTCAACTCACCAAGTCGATGCATGCAAGATTCAAGCATAATATTAATCTGCTTGTCCTGCCATTCAAATGAACGATTAATAAGGAAAGATGACGTACTCTTGTAACCTTCTCGATGGCTTTGATTAATAAAATCCCCTCTATTTCTCATATTAAGCTTATCATTCATAAAACTGAATAAGTTTCCCTTATTGAGGTAAAAATACAAATAATTTAATAAGATAGAGATATCTGAATATATAGAGAAATAATTGTGTGTAACTACAACCTGCTGCAAGGCGCATAGAATCAGGGCTTACAGTACACATATCAAGTTAGAATCATAGAAATAATTCCCTTGAAAATTAGATTAATTCTATATTGGCACAAATATTAAAAACTACAAACTATGTTAAGAAAAATTTATCTAGCAGTCGCACTTATTGCTATCACATATAGCGTAAAAGCTGAAGGCTATGCCGTAAACGTTCAAGGTGCAAAACAAATTGGTATGGGACACGTTGGTGTTGCCCTAAATTGGGATGCCAGTAGTATGCAATTCAACCCAGGAGCTCTTGCAACTCTAAATGCAAAATACTCTTTAGCAATGGGTGGTAGCTTAGTTTGGTCAGAAACTGATTATAACAGCTTAAGTTCTGCATTTAAAAGTTCTAAAACAGATAATCCTATCAGTACTCCCTTTTACCTTTATGGATCAGCAAAATTGACTGATAAGTTTGCTGTCGGCTTAGCAGTTTATACACCTTTTGGTAGCTCTAATGTTTGGGGTAATAATTGGTCAGGAAAATATTTAGTTCAGGATATTTCATTGAAATCAATTTACATTCAACCAACCATTTCTTATAAACTAAATGATTGGATCTCTATTGGTGCTGGTTTAAATATCGTTTATGGTGAATTTGAACTAAATAAAGCCCTACCAACTGGAGCAACAGATAATGCAAACCTTTCTGGAAACACAGTTAAATATGGTTATAATCTTGGTATCTTCTTACAACCAACTGAAAAGTTAAATGTTGGTATCTCTTACCGTTCTAAAGTTGATATTAAATTAGATAATAGTGAAGGTAAAGCAGATTTTACTGTAGCGAACCCTGCTGCAGCAGCTGCTTTCCCAGATAGAGGTTTTACTGCAACTTTACCATTACCAGCTAGTTTAAATGTAGGTCTTGCATACCAAATTGATAAAAAATGGTTAGTATCTGCTGATCTTAATTTTGTACAATGGGATGTATATAAAACTTTAACTTTTGATTTTGAAAAGCTTGAGGCATACCCAGCAACAGGAATTGATCCATATAAACAATCCCAAAACACAAGAGCTTGGGATAATTCTATGACATATAGAATTGGTGCTCAGTATTCAGCTAATGAGAAACTAGATTTACGTGTAGGTTTCTATTATGACGAAACACCTACCAACGATAAATATTACGCTCCTGAAACGCCAGGTGCTAATAAAATTGGTATCACTGGTGGATTATCATATTTGTTAAACGAGAAATTCAGTATTGATGCTGCTTTTATTTATTCAAAAGGTGAAAAAAGAGAAGCATACGATACAAATCCAACATCACAAGGTTTTGGTGGCAAATATCAAAATACAGCTTTTATACCAAGCATAGGTATTACATACAACTTTTAAAGTTGTTTCAATTTCAGAAAAGAAAGCTGCCTTAGGGTGGCTTTTTTTAGGCCTTCAATTCACAGCTTGAATTCAATATTTTTTTTATAGCCACAGAGAAACCGCTCTCGTCGACAGACTTTGTCGTTTCGTAACTATCTTTTAACTCTTTAGGTGCATTAGCAACAACAAAAGGGTGTTTCCCCCATTCTAGAAGATCTAAATCGTTATAATCATTCCCTATCACTAATGAGAGCTTAGGATCAATTTCTAGATGTTTGCATAACCATTCCGCTCCATAAGCTTTAGAAATATGTAATGGAAATATTTCCATCCAAATAGATTCGTGATCTAAAGGCGATGTTGCTCTTATAATTTTCACATTCTCAAATTTTGCTTTCAGTTCATTGAACCCATTGACACAACTAGAAAGGATTACCAATAACTGACAAGCCTCCCGCTTCGTTTCCTCAGAATATCCAATTGGGTTTGCAAAAGGTTTGTATAAACTTAATCTCCTATCAAAATCAGGATTTGAATTTCCTGAACGGTAATATGCGAACTGATGATTATTAGGAATAGTATCCAAGATCATAAAATCTCTCTTCAACTTTATTAGTTCTGAGGAGATCTCAAATACAGAATCAGAATCTAAGTGTTGAGAAAAGATGAGCTCTTTCTTCTCCCAATCAAAAATTCCTGCTCCAGAAGCAAATATTAAATAATCAATAGGAAAATCGTCAGCCAATACTGATAACGCAGAATAGAGATTACGCCCCGTAGCAATAACCCTAACAATTTTTTCTTCTTTAAGTTTCTTTAAAGTATTAATATCACTAACACTCACTTCACCTTGTGCTGGTAAGAGAGTTCCATCCAAATCGCTAATTACAATTTTAATACTATCACCCATATTAAACTCAATTTTTAAGAATGAATCCAAGATAAAGAAAATGTTTGTCTCTATAGTAAGAGTTTTGAATGTCCTTCAAACAAAAAAGCGACACTTTTCAGTATCGCTTTTAAATTTATCTTGTGATATTTTCTATTCTACAGTAACCGATTTTGCTAAGTTTCTTGGTTGATCTACATTACATCCTCTTAAAACAGCGATATAATAAGAAATCAATTGGAAAGGTATTACAGTTAATAATGGAGCCAAAGCGTCAAGCGTTTCAGGAATTTCAATCACATGATCAGCCATTCCTTTAATCACAGTATCACCTTCAGTTACAATTGCAATTACATGACCTTTACGTGCTTTAACCTCTTGAATATTACTTACAATTTTCTCGTAAGACTTATCCTTAGTTGCTGCAACGAAAACTGGCATTTGCTCGTCAATAAGAGCAATAGGACCATGTTTCATCTCAGCTGCAGGATATCCTTCAGCATGAATGTAAGAGATCTCTTTCAATTTAAGAGCTCCTTCTAAAGCAACAGGGAAAAGATATCCACGTCCTAAGTATAATGCATTCGTAGAATCAACATATTTAGTAGAAAGCTCCTTGATCGCCTCACTCTTATCCAGAATAGATTGAATCTTTTCTGGTAGACAAGCAAGTTCATCAATATGCTTCACATATTCTTCCTGAGATAAGGTTCCTTTTCTATAACCAACTAGCATAGCCATCATCGTAAGAACTGTAACCTGAGCAGTAAATGCCTTTGTTGATGCAACCCCAATTTCAGGTCCAGCGTGTGTGTAAACCCCAGCATCTGTATTTCTAGGAATACTTGAACCTACAACATTACAAATACCAAGTACCGTTGCTCCAGCCTGTTTAGCAAGATTAATTGCCGCAAGTGTATCAGCCGTTTCACCACTCTGGCTAATTGCCAAAACGATATCATCTTTATAGATAACAGGGTTTCTGTAACGAAACTCTGAAGCATATTCCACTTCAACAGGAACTCTTGCAAATTCTTCGAAAAGGTATTCTCCAACCATTCCAGCATGCCATGACGTACCACATCCAATAATCAGGATTCGGCGTGCCTCAACTAACTTAGGAATTACCTCATTAATACCACCTAAGAATAATTCTTTAGATTTTGGAATAACACGTCCACGGAAAGTATCCTTAATTGATTGAGTTTGTTCGAAAATCTCTTTTAACATGAAGTGTTCGTAACCATTCTTCTCAATTTGCTCGATATCCAAATCTAATTCTTGAATATGTGGAGTCAATTTATCGTTGTGAATTGTTTTTAGAGTCAATTCATCACGACTAATTATGGCAACATCATCATCATTTAAGTAGATAACGCTTTGAGTATACTCAATAATAGGTGTTGCATCAGAAGCTAAAAAATACTCCCCTTTTCCAACACCAATTACAAGTGGACTACCCTTACGAGCAGCGACCAACTGATCTGGCTCATCTTCACAGATAACAAGCAATCCGTATGCGCCAATTACTTTTGAAAGAGCTAAACGAACAGCCATTTCTGCTGTTACATTACCTTTAAGATATATGTACTCAACTAAATTAGCTAATACTTCAGTATCCGTATCACTCTCAAACTTATAACCTCTTCGAATTAGTTTTTCCTTCAAAGGGGAATAATTCTCAATTATACCATTATGAATAATTGTAAATTTATTATTCATCGAACAATGAGGGTGTGCATTCACATCATTAGGCTCACCATGAGTTGCCCAGCGAGTGTGACCAATACCAATATGTCCTGAAATATCTAGTCCAGATACATGATCCTCTAAATCTTGTACTTTTCCTTTACATTTAAAAACTTTGGTTGCTTCAGTTCTTAGAGCAATTCCTGCAGAATCGTAGCCTCTATACTCAAGTCTTTTCAATCCATTTATTAGAATAGGATAAGCATCCCTTTTTCCAATATATCCAACTATTCCACACATAGTATAAATATTATTAAAGGTTCAAATTTAAGGACTAAAGTCCCATTTTCTCTTATTAATTAATCTGAAACTAAAGGGAATAAAACACCTTTAAATTCAGCAAATAATCATAATTTCAGTCAAATATACTCGAAGGATTTTTCCAAAACAAAAATATATTGCTAAAAAAAAGGTGAATCTCTAACAAACGTTAGAAACTCACCTTCTGGTATATTTTTTTTGCTTAATTATTCAGCCACTAGACTATCATATAAATCTGAATATGCATGAACATATTCTTCTCCGTTCTTATAATCCATGAATGTTTTTCCAGAAGCTTTAGCATATGCAAGTAAGTCTTCGTTGATTGACTCACTACCCATAATAATAGCATCAGACCAATCAATAGCTAATTTATTTATTGCTAAATAATCAGCATTTTCTAGAATTTTAACATCGTCAGAATTAATACCTTCAATAAGTGATTTTTCTGCAAAATTCTTACCGAAAGTTGTTGGAAACTCATCATTGTACATAGAGAATACAATCTTAGTCTCTGCGAACAATGGATCTTCATTAAAAGCCTTCTTAATATACAATGGAACTAATCCAGTGAACCATCCTTGACAATGAACCACATCTGGAGCCCAACGTAATTTCTTAACAGTTTCTAAAACACCACGTGCGAAAAAAATTGCTCTTTCGTCGTTATCAGCAAAAGCTTGTCCATCATCTTCTAATAAAACTTTCTTGCGGTGAAAATAATCATCGTTATCAATAAAGTAAACCTGCATTCTTGCAGCCTGAATCGAAGCGACCTTGATTATTAATGGGTGGTCGGTATCATCAATAATAAGATTCATCCCTGATAAACGAATAACCTCGTGTAGCTGATTTCTTCTTTCGTTAATACAGCCATATCTTGGCATGAATGTTCTAATTTCTTTTCCTTTCTCTTGAATTCCTTGTGGCAAATGTCTTCCGACTTTAGACATCTCAGATTCAGGAAGATAAGGCATTATTTCTTGTGATACAAAAAGTACTTTAGTCTTTTCCATGTGATCGCTTATATTGTGATACAGATTATCCATGCAAAATTAAGAAAATAATTTGTAATACTTCTACTTAAGCGTATCTAAAACGCCTAGTGTACAATTAAATGACCTATTAATGAATTTTGTATTTATTATTTTTATTTATTTGCACTTTCATTCAGGACGGTTTTCAAACAGAAGCATAATGCTAATACCTGTGTGACATTTTAATACTAAGACAAATAATCAGTTTGTAGTTAACTGCAAACTTACTTTATATGGCAGGTATTAATAACATGTATAATTACCATCTAAGAGGGTAAGAGAAAAATAATGATGCGAATAGTAAAATTAATTTCTGAAACACAATCAATCATTAGCGAATACAAAGCAAATGGTAAACGTGTTGGCTTTGTTCCTACAATGGGAGCTCTTCACAAAGGACATTTGTCATTGGTGGCACAGTCTAAAAGGGAAAATGACATAACAGTCGTTAGTATCTTCGTTAATCCAACTCAGTTTAATAATCTAAATGATTTAAAAACTTATCCTCGTATTCTCGATAAAGACCTTGATTTGTTATCGGAATATGAACCCGATTTAATCTTTATTCCTGAAGCTGAGGAAGTATATCCTGAACCTGATACTCGTGTTTTTAACTTTGGAGATATTGAAAAAGTAATGGAAGGCAAAAATCGACCTGGTCATTTTAACGGTGTTGCTCAAGTTGTAAGCAAATTATTCGACTATATTCGTCCTAATAATGCCTATTTTGGACAAAAAGATTTTCAACAAGTTGCTGTTATTAAGCAGATGACAAAAAACCTTGAACTAGACATAAATATAGTAGCATGTCCTATTATTAGGGAGGTAGATGGACTTGCGATGAGTTCAAGAAACATGCTTCTTTCAAAAGTAGAGCGAAAAAATGCTGCAAAAATATCTGAAACTTTATTTAAAGCTTGTAACTTAGTCCCCGATTTTAGCGTATCCCAATTAAAAGAGTGGGTTATAGCCGAGATTAATAATAATGCTTATCTAGAAGTTGAATACTTTGAAATTGTTGATGATACTAATTTAAAATCCATTGAGAAATGGGACGATTCGGATAATCGAATTGCTTGTATCACCGTTCAAGTTGGGAAAGTAAGATTGATAGATAATATTTCTTTATAATATTTAGTTTTAAGCGACATGTATATTGAAGTTTGCAAATCGAAGATTCACAAAGCATCTGTAACTAGTGCGAATCTGCAATATGTTGGATCAGTAACCATTGATGAAGATTTAATGGATGCAGCCAATCTTATTGAAAACGAAAAAGTACAGATAGTTAACATTAATAATGGCGAACGTCTGGAAACCTATGTAATTAGAGGTGAAAGAGGCTCTGGTACTATTTGTTTAAATGGTCCTGCTGCTCGTAAGTGCGCTGTAGGCGATGTGGTTATTATCATCTCATACGCCTCAATGGAGTTTGAGGAAGCTAAAACTTGGGAACCAAGTTTAGTATTTCCCGATACTGAAACCAATAAATTGATCTAAAAAATTCAATTTAAAATACACACAAGGCTGTTCGTTTAGAGCAGCCTTTTTTCTTTGGTAGCCATATCGATAATGATTAACTTCCCCTAGTTTTTTAATAAAATATGAGCCCTCGTGTTCATCCCTCATAAATACGAATATGTCGAAACTCGAAATAATCAAGAACAAAATATATACAGATAAAGAAGCTGCCTATGCTACACTGCAAACTTGGCGCTTTAAAGAAGAGAAGATTGTTTTTACAAATGGCTGTTTCGATATTGTACATCGTGGTCATTTGGAATATTTAGCCGAAGCTTCGAATTTAGGGCACAAGCTTGTAATGGGATTAAATACGGATGCTTCAGTTCAGAGATTGAAAGGTCCAAACCGACCAATCAACGATGAATATTCAAGAGCTTTGCTTCTAGCATCATTAGGTTTTATCGATATGGTGATCTTTTTCGATGAAGAAACACCTTATGATTTAATCAAGTTTATTCAACCAGATTACTTGGTAAAAGGTAGCGATTATAGTGCTGAAGATATTGTTGGTTACGATATTGTAAAAGCAAAAGGTGGTGAAATTATCACTCTCGATTTTATTGAAGGTTTCTCATCAACTGGTATCATCAATAAAATTATCAACACCCACTAATCAATTTTTAATTTAAGATCTTAGACTTAAGAATGAGCCTTAGAGTAAGGCTTTTCTTCTTTAAGCTTTACTCGTTTTCACTTTACCCTTGTTTACTTTAACCTTTACTCACTATGCCTCCAAAAACTAAAACGGCTTTTTTCTGTCAGAATTGTGGCGTTGAATCACCTAAATGGGTTGGAAAATGTCCATCGTGTAATGAATGGAATACCTTCGTTGAAGAGGTGATTGTAAAAACCAATAACAAACAAACTATTGGAACTAATGGGCAATCACCAAATAAACCTCAGAAGATTTCGGATATCGAAATTTCTGAAGTGAATCGCTACGACACTCTAAATGGTGAACTTAATCGTGTTTTAGGTGGCGGTCTTGTTCCTGGCTCTATGGTTTTAATTGGTGGTGAACCTGGCATCGGAAAATCAACTCTAGCTCTACAAATTGCTTTACATCTAAAAAACCACACAACTCTTTATATATCAGGTGAGGAAAGTGCACAGCAAATTAAATTAAGAGGTAACAGATTAAAATCGGATAACGACAGATGCTTAATCGTAAGTGAAACCTCACTGGAGAATATCTTTTCTAATATAAAGAATACCAAGCCTGATGTTTTAGTCATTGATTCCATTCAAACTTTAGGTACACAAAATATTGAATCTGCTCCAGGTTCTATTTCACAGATTAGAGAATGTACAACGCAACTTTTACACTTTGCAAAAGAATCCTCCGTTCCAGTTCTACTTATTGGGCATATTACCAAAGAAGGTAGTTTAGCTGGTCCCAAAATCTTAGAACACATTGTTGATACAGTTTTACAATTCGAGGGTGATCAAAATCACATGTATCGCATTCTTCGTGCAACTAAAAACCGTTTTGGATCTACTTCTGAAATGGGAATTTACGAGATGCGAGGCGATGGCTTAAGAGAAGTAAGTAATCCGTCTGAACTTCTACTTTCGTCGAATGATGAGAGTTTAAGCGGCGTGGCAATTTCAGCCTCTATGGAGGGCATGCGTCCTTTTTTAATAGAAGTACAGGCATTAGTAAGTACCGCAGCTTATGGCACACCACAACGATCGTCAACGGGTTTCGACTTACGACGCTTAAACATGCTACTTGCTGTTCTTGAAAAACGCGCTGGATTCCGTATTGGAACCAAAGATGTTTTCTTAAATATTGCGGGTGGAATCAAAGTTAGTGATCCTGCGATTGATTTGGCTGTGATTATTGCCGTGCTTTCATCGAGTATGGATATCTCACTACCTAAAGAGGTTTGCTTTACTGGTGAGATTGGACTATCAAGCGAAATCCGACCTGTCAATCGCATTGATCAACGAATTTCGGAAGCTGAGAAGCTCGGTTTCAAACACATCTTTATTCCAAAGAATAACGCCAAAGGTCTCGACACCTCTAAATTCAAGATTAAGATTCACTTTGTGAGTAAAGTTGGGCAGGTATTCCAAACTTTGTTTAAGCAATCATAGCTTTTAGTAAATAATATCGAAACAGTAAAACGTTTAGAGCCTATACAAAAAACGCTAAGAGATAGAAAAACACGACCTATTGGAAGTCTTTACAAGAATGGTATTGAAGTTTTATTAGAAGCAAAAAGGATCTCTGAATAGGTAAAATCCATATATCAGTATAAAAAATGGGTTTCTGAGTAACAAAATTGCTTATCCAGATAGCAAAAAAGGGACTCTGAGTAGGTAAAATCTATATATCAGTATAAAAAATGGGTTTCTGAGTAACAAAATTGCTTATCCAGATAGCAAAAAAGGGACTCTGAGTAGGTAAAATCTATATATCAGTATAAA
>JADGEF010000078.1 GCA_016744515.1 Marinifilaceae bacterium
TTTTTTAGGACAGGAAGATTTTGATCCAATGGCAACGGTATCCAATTTGTTTGACGTTGCTATGGTTTTTGCTGTAGCCTTAATGGTAGCCTTGGTTTCTCGATATAAAATGGACGAAGTGTTTTCGAAGGAAGATTTTACCATGGTAAAAAATCCAGGGAGTAAGAATATGGAAATCATAACCAAAAAAGGGGAGAAGATTGATACTTATAAAGCCTCAAATCAGAAAGAATCTTCAGGTTCTAAGGGCAAAAGGGTAGGTGCGGCTTACCAGATGGAGAATGGTGAAATAATATACATACCAGAGTAATAAAAGAATTACGGGAAAATAATTATTCTTTATGGATTAATTTTAAATAAGGATAATTAAAGATTAGATGAAGAACTTTTGCTTTTGTTTTTTTCACGTTCTGGTGAAATCCATAGATTGTTATCTATCCCAATTCGGATATTTTTTTAAGATTTGAAACATCAATATGGGCTAGACTCGTATAACATGAGAAAACAAAAATATCTCTGACAACATCTAAGCGAGGAAAGGATAAAAAGGGTGATCGTAGTGTATTAGTACCTAAGTGTGGTGTAGCGTTTTCAAGCTTTCTAATCTACACCTTACGCAACACCATTCCATTGTAGGTTTAGGTGTTTAATTGCGTTGGTACTAAATGAAGAAAGCCTTGTAAACGTTAGGTTTACAAGGCTTTTCTTTCTGTTGCATTTCTGCATGGCGGAGAGAGAGGGATTCGAACCCCCGGTACCTTGCAGTACACGTGCTTTCCAAGCACGCACGATCGGCCACTCTGTCATCCCTCCAGATGTTGAGACAACAAAAGTAGGAGAAAATTCGGCTTTACAAAACTTAAGCGTATAGAAACACATGGTAAATTTCAACTTTAATGTTTAACCTTTAGTTGATATGCTTCATTCCATGCAGCCTTAAGTTTTTTTCCAGTAACACCTCGTTTCTTTGATTTTTTATTTTTCAATAGGTTTAGTGCAATTTTTCTTAGTACATGACAATATTATAAACAGCTGATTGTCAGCAAAACAAGTTGCTGTGAATTTCAATAACACACTGGTTATCATCATCTTAGGCTGATGATGTTACTCATTTCTATAATGAAGAAAATCAACGTCAACAGTAAAAGGAAAGAATTCCTGACTGAATTTTAATTTATAATGAATTTGGTATGATACCGTAGCTATAGCCTATAGTTAAGTACTGTGATTAGTTCACTTTTACTCTTTCGGATAACTTAAATTCTTATCTAATTTAATAATGTAAATATAAAGGTGGTGTGGAAGGACGAAACGGGAATTAATCCCGTTTCTTCTATCCGATTTGTAAATGAATTGTGACTTACTTTTTCACATTCATTATCTCAGTTTGATGAGCAATAGACTCTTCGTGAATTGCTTTGAAAAGCTTACTTATGAAACGTTCACTAAGATTTGAATCTTTAGATGCTGCTAAATGCTTTTCTAAAATACTGTCCCAACGTCCAGACTGAAGAATGGTCATATTATTTGCTTTTTTATACTGACCAATTCCATTAGAAATTTCCATTCTTTTTTGTAAAATTGCCATCACTTCATTATCGTATTGGTCAATTTTGAAACGTAAATCTTCAAGTGTATCCAACGAAATGCCATCTGGGTTTTCAACACGTAACTTTAAATTCGAAAGAAGTTGAGTTAGTTTTTTTGGTGTAATTTGCTGTTTGGCATCACTCCATGCTTCATCTGGAGTAGGATGCGTTTCAATCATCAAACCGTCGAAATTAAGGTCCATAGCTTTTTGAGAAACAGATTGCAATAACTCACGATTTCCACAAATATGACTTGGGTCACAGATGATAGGCATGTCAGGCATGCGTCTCTTCAATTCAATAGGAATTTGCCATTGAGGAATATTTCTATAAATACTATGCTCGTAGCTTGAGAAACCACGGTGAATAGCTCCTAACTGCTTAATGCCTGCTTTCTCTAATCTTTCTAAGGCACCCATCCAAAGTTCAACGTCAGGGTTCACAGGATTCTTTACTAAAACAGGAATGTCAACTCCCTCAAGAGCGTTAGCAATTTCTTGCATAGCAAAAGGATTGGCTGAAGTACGAGCTCCAATCCATAAAATATCAACACCATATTTAAGCGCCTCAAAAACGTGATTTACGTTAGCAACCTCAGTTGCTGTTTGCATACCTGTTTCTTTTTGAACAGTTTTCAGCCATTCAAGACCTTCTCTTCCTACACCTTCAAAACAATTTGGTCTAGTACGAGGCTTCCAAATACCCGCACGGAAAATGTTAATACCCTCTTCTTTTAAAAGACGAGCTGAATTTAAAACCTGCTCTTCGGTTTCGGCACTACACGGACCAGCTATAATTAAAGGTCTTTCAATCTTATTTAAATCTAACTTACTTTTCATTTTTTTCTGTAATTTGGTTGATAGTTAGCAATTTTTCATCACTAATTAAAATGTGTATTAATTAATTTACTTGTGGTATTATTCTCTTAAAGCTCTTTTTATTCGATTTGCTTTTGTAATCATACCGACTAAATCATCACGATCTCTATTTTCTATAGCAGTTTTAAATTTGTTTAAACTCTCGATGTAGGTGTTGAGAACGGTTAAAACATTGTCAGCGTTATGGTTGAAAATTGGTGCCCACATTTCGGCATCACTTTTAGCTAATCTTACTGTGGAATCGAAACCTCCACTAGCTAGATCAAAAATATTCTTCTCATTTTTTTCCTTTTCTAATACTGTTAAGGCTAGTGCAAAGGAACTGATATGTGAAATGTGAGAAATATAAGCCGCATGTACATCGTGATTGAATCCACTCATATAAAGCACTCGCATATTAAGGAACTCATACATTTTATGTACTGTCCGAAGTACCTTCTCATCACTATCTTCAGCATCGCAAAAGATGGTTGCCTTTCCATCAAAAAGCCCTGCTTTTGCTGCCCAAGGTCCAGAGTGCTCAGTTCCTGCCATAGGATGAGTCGCTACAAATTGCTTACGATTCTGGTGGTACTTAACTCTTTCACAGATTTGACTTTTTATTGATGCTACATCGCAAACCATTTGAGTGCTGATTTTATCTAGCACTTTGGGTAAAAGTTTAAGGGTAGCATCTGCAGGTACAGCCAATACAATCAATTCACTTTCGTCGATCAATTCATCCAATGTACTAACTGAATCGATTAAGCCAAATTTCAATGCTGTTTCAGCATGAAGCTTGCTCGTATCATGACCTAATATTTTGGAAGCGAAACCGCGCTTTCTCAAATCAGTAGCTATTGAACCACCTATTAAACCTAAACCTATTATTCCTACTTTCATCGTTTTTCTTATTTCAAAATATTAAACAGGTACTTCTACATTCTTTTCGCATCTCTCGATTGCTTCTGTAATTGTTTCTTCTGTTGCACAGAGTGAAAAACGAATGTATTTTTTTCCTTCTTCTCCAAATACAATTCCTGGTGTAGCAAATACATTTTTTTTGTAGAGTAAATGATCAGAAAAAGATTCTCCTGAATCAAATTGATCTGGAATTCTAGCCCAAACAAACATCCCTACACTATTTTTTTTGTAATGACAGTTTAGCTTATCGGCCAGTTTCCAAACTAAATCTCTACGTTTTTGGTAGTTTACATTTAGCTTTTTATACCAGCTTGAATCTAAAGCTAAAGCTTTGCTAGCTGCTAATTGTATGGGTTTATACATACCCGAATCGAAATTGCTTTTTACTTTTAAGACGTGATTGATGTTTTTTTCTGATCCGCAAAGCATGCCTACTCTAAAGCCTGCCATATTATGCGATTTGCTCAACGAATTCATTTCTAAAACATATTCACTGGCACCTTCAACCTCCAGCAAACTCTCAGGTTTGTCATTTAAGATCAAACTGTACGGGTTATCATTAACAACTAGAATGTTTTTCTTCTTTGCTAGATCAACCAGTTGTTTAAAGACTTCCATATTTCCATTTGCACCTGTTGGCATATGTGGGTAGTTTGTCCAAATCATTCTACAAGACTCATCACATAAAGATTCAATCTCTTGCATATCGGGTAACCAATTGTTTTTTTCCTTCAGATTGTAGAACTTCAGATTAATATTTAAAAGTTTAGCTGCTGATAGGTATGCAGGGTAACAAGGATTTGGAACAAGAACGGTTTCTCCTGGATTACAAAAAGCCATTGAAACGTGCATAATTCCTTCCTTCGATCCCATTAATGGTAAAATCTGATTTGTTGGATTTAATTTCACATTGTAAATTGACTTGTACCAATTTGCAATAGCTTGACGGAATGTATCTAAACCGCGGTATGACTGATAATGATTGCTACCCGTTTGGTCGCAAGCATGTACTAATTCTTTTTTCACATCAGGATGTGGAGGCATATCAGGACTACCAATACCTAAATTAATGATATCGGCTCCATCTTTTTTAAGTTGTGCAACCTCAGCCAATTTCTTGGAGAAGTAGTATTCTTCAATTTGCGATAATCTATTGGCTGTTCTAATTGTCATTGTGATGAATTTTTGAGTAAGATTGATTGCCATTGGTATATTCCCCTAGGATATCAAGTCTGTCTAGTTTTGCTGTTATTTCATTAATCATTCTTTTGTACTTCGTTGTATCATCGAATAAAACATCGAGATAAAACTGATAGTGCCATGGTTCTCCAACCAATGGGACTGATTCAACTTTACTTAAATCAATATCATAAGAAGCAATTGCTGTAAGAATTTCGGCTAAGCTCCCTTGGTGGTTATCAAGAATCAAAGCTATAGATGCCTTATTGCTAGCTTGCTTTTTCCATTTTTTTTTATTTCTCAAAATCAAGAAACGAGTATAATTCTTTTTATTGGTCTCAATGCTTTCAGCGAGTACTTCTAAATTGTAGTGTTCAGCAGCTAAAAGGCTTCCAATACCACCTCTATCGTCAAGATTATTTTCAGCAATTTCTTTCATACTTAATGCTGTGTCAATAGAATCTACAAGGTGAATGTTTGGGTATTGTTTAAAGAATTTTCTAGTTTGGTTAATAGCCATATAGTGGGAATGAACTTCGTTAAGATCCTCGATCTTGGTTCCTTTCTTTGCCACTAAGTTTTGTTTTATTCTAAGATATTCTTCGCCGCACACCACCAATTTATGCTCACGTATTAGGTTTAAATTGGCATGAATGGTACCAGAAATTGTATTCTCAACAGCCATGATACCAAAGTCACAGTCTCCATTTTTAACAGATTCTGCTAAGTCAGAGAAATGGAGCATAGGCAGAATGTCGATATCATTTCCGAAATAATTTCGAGCTGCCACTTCGTGGAAAGCACCTTTTACACCTTGTATTGCTATTTGCATAGAGATTTAATTCTGTTGGTTGTTTATAATTTGGGCTAATAAAAAAAGCGTCTCGAGGATTTTTTCGAGACGCTTTATACATTATTCTGTTCGTTTAGTTCAGATGATGTCATATAGTCTCGGGTTGCTTCCATAATAGAAGAACCAGAAATAAAAGAAATAGTTATATGACATTGAATTGATCATCTTGTTGTATTGAGTTTTTAAACTAAAAAAAAAGGCTTCGCATTTTGCGAAGCCTTTAAATATTTTGGTGTAATATTTACATATCAGGTTCCGCTTTATCATTTGATAAAGTAAAAATAGAACCAATAATATGAATTTAAAACTGTCATTTTTGTCTTATTTAGTGAGCGCAATGTAGGAGGGATTTTTTTATCATGCAAGAAAAAAAATGAATTTCTTTTATGAAATCGTTTGCATATATTACCCGAATTAAATTGACTCTTAGATTGATAGGATTTTTTAAGCCTTAGATTCAATTGTTTATAAGTTAGTTGGAATTTCATAAAGCATATGGTCAGGATATCTCTACTAAATTCTTTAAATTAGAGCTCTTACTTAAAAATGACCTACGACCCCTAAAATATACGAATGAATGAATTAGTATTAAATGCTCTAATGAAATTGTTTGCCATTATTGTTGATGAGCAGAAAAGTGGTTTTGAATTGGCTGCACGCGATGTGGTTTCTCATTACCTCGAAACTCGATTTGCCCAAGAGTGGCAGGAACGGTATTTGAATGATTTTGATACCTATTTAAAAGAATCCTATTACGATACTGAGGGCTTCGATTATAAGATGATTAAACATAGACAGATTCATGAGGTTTGTCTTGGTATTTTGGAAGAGGTTGATCAGGAACAGAAAGTGTGGATTCTACTTCAATTACTTGAATTTATTGATGATTCTGAATTTATAGGTGAAGAAGTTTTGGGTTTCGCTCATACAGTAGCAGCATCGTTCAAAATTCCGGTTGAAGAGTTTGATTTGGCTCATAAGTTTATTTTTGGCGATGAATATTCAATTCCATTTAATGAGCATTTACTTTTAATTGATAGTAATGAAAAATTTGAAGATGATAAGGTAAAGCATATATATGAACCAAAGCTTCGAGGTCGTGTTTTTGTACTTCGTATTGATAGTACTAAAACTTATTTAATTAAGTATTTCGGAGAATATAACCTATTCTTGAATGGGCACAATATTAAAAATGATAGAAGCTATACGATAACCTTTGGTTCAGTGATTCGATCTTCTCGTATCGATCCTATTTACTATTCTCAAATTGTATCAGAATTTTTTGAAAGAAAGAATACGGCTCAAATTAATATTGTAGCAAAAGATATAGAATTCAAGTTTAAAGGGACTGATAATGGTGTTCATCCATTTAGTTTTAAAGCTGAATCGGGACAGTTGATTGGAATAATGGGAGGTAGTGGTACAGGAAAATCAACACTTTTGAATGTTCTAAATGGAAATCTGCCGCTCAATTCGGGCAATATTTGGATTAATGGTTACGACCTTCATACAGAGAAAGAAAAGTTAGCTGGAATTATTGGGTATGTTCCTCAAGATGACTTATTACTAGAGGAATTGACTGTTTTTGAAAACCTTTATTATAACGCTAAACTGTGTTTTGAGAAATTTTCGGAGAAAGATATTCTTGATATAATTGAGGACACATTAGATAAGTTCGATTTAATTGAGGCAAGAAATCTTAAGGTAGGAGATCCTATCAATAAGATTTTGAGTGGAGGCCAGCGGAAGCGTTTAAATATTGCGTTAGAAATGATGCGACTTCCATCGGTTCTGTTTGTTGATGAGCCAACTTCAGGCTTGTCTAGTATGGATTCTGAGAAGGTTATGCTTTTATTGAAGCGTCAGACGCTTAGAGGTCGTTTAGTCATGTGCAATATTCACCAACCTTCATCAGATATTTTTAAGTTGCTCGATGTTTTGATTATTATGGATCAGGGTGGGAGAGTGATTTATTATGGAAATCCAATTGAGGCTATTGTTTATTTTAAAACGCAGAGTCACTATGTGAATGCTGAGGAAAGTGAGTGTATTTCTTGTGGTAATGTGAGTTCAGAGCAAATTTTTAGAATCATTGAGTCTAAGATGACGAATGAATATGGAAAGCAAATCCGTAAGCGAAAAAGGGGACCAGAAGAATGGCATGAATATTATAAGGAGAAACTTGAAAGCAAAAAAACGATAGAAGCGCCTAAGGAGAAGTCCGCTTTACCTGAGAATTTTTTTAAGATTCCTCAGCGTTACCAACAGTTGAAAATCTATCTATCTCGAGACATTAATGCTAAGTTGAGTAATATTCAATACATGATGATTACTCTATTCGAAGCGCCTCTTTTGGCTGTTATTTTAGGATATTTCACCAAATATATTAGTGGATCTTTAACAGATCCTAATGCTTATATATTCGCTAAGAATGAGAACTTGCCTTCGTATATTTTTATGGCTGTGGTAGTTGCTCTATTTTTAGGTCTGATTATATCAGCTGAAGAGATATTGCATGATAGAAGAATTATAAAACGTGAATCGTTCTTGAATTTGAGTCGATGGAGTTATATCAATTCTAAGGTTCTTGTTATGCTTGGAATTTCAGCCATTCAGTCTTTGTTTTTTGTTCTGATAGCTAATTCTATTTTGGAAATTAAGGGCTTAAATTTTGAGTATTGGCTAATGCTTTATACTGTCTCTGCTTGCGCAAATCTTATAGGTTTAAATTTGTCAGCTTCATTAAATTCGGTGGTTGCTGTTTATGTATCTATTCCATTTATTTTAGTGCCTCAGCTCTTATTTTCTGGTGTTATTGTAAATTATAACAAGTTGCATCCAAGTATTACGACGCAAAAATATGTGCCTTTTGTTGGTGACCTAATGACATCAAGATGGGCATATGAAGCTTTGATGGTTGAGCAGTTTAGTAAGAATGATTTTCAAGAACAGTTCTTCGATTTAGAGAAGCAAATGAGTGATGCTTCATACAAGGCTTCATTCTTGATTCCAGAGCTCTCGCAACGCTATAAAAACCTAGTTCGTTATGGGAATTCAAAGCCTGAATTGGTTGATAAAATGAAATTATTGAAAAATGAGTTCACGAAATTGGCTGAAGTTGAACGACAACCGCAGGATATTAGTATTGCTAATGCTGATTCGGTGAATCAATGGCTTGACGACTTACAGCAAATATTCTGGAGTAGATATTCTCGTGCATCTACTAAGCGAGATAATGCTTACAATGATTTGCTTAAGATCTATGGTAGTTCAGGTGAACTCTTTGCTTTTAAACAGCGTTATCACAACGAGGCAATTGAGCAGGTTGTATTGAATAAAAGAGAGTTGAATAAACTAACGGAATATGAAGGTGAACTCGTTCAGTTAAAGGATCCTATATTTAAGTCACCAGAACATAGAATGGGAAGAGCTCATTTTTATGCAGCTGAAAAGCGAGTTGGAAATTACTTAATACAAACTTTTTGGTTCAACTTAGTCTTTATATGGTTAACAACAGTATTCTTCTATTTGACGCTTTATGTCGATTTCTTCAGAAGATTCTTTGTTCATGCTGAGCGATTATGGTTGAAAATTGTGCCATACGGAGACTTTAAAATTCGATTGAAGCGACAGTAAATATCTATAATCAGGATGAGTTAGTTTAGTATTTCCCAAAAATGGAGAGCTAAAACCTGAGTCAATTTAACCTTCCCCAAAATTGGGAAGGTCTCAAACCGTTTTAGTTTAGTATTTCCCAAAAATGGAGAGCTAAAACTTGAGTCAATTTAACCTTCCCCAAAATTGGGAAGGTCTCAAACCGTTTTAGTTTAGTATTTCCCAAAATTGGGAAGGTCTCAAACCGTTTTAGTTTAGTATTTCCCAAAAATGGAGAGCTAAAACCTGAGTCAATTTAACCTTCCCCAAAATTAGGAAGGTCTCAAACCGTTTCAGTTGATTGTTTCCCAAAATTTGGAAGGTATCAAACTGTTTCATTTGATTGTTTCCCAAAATTGGAAAGGTCTTATCCTGAAATAGCTTGACAGATTAGTATTTTTTTTGTAGTAGATTCAATGGTTCGTTGAGTTTTTGTTAGACCCTGATAATGAGTCTGTTTGGGATTTGCTGCATTTTGTCAATATTGTTGATTATAAGCAGTTTGCAAATAATCTCATGTCTCAAATCTCACGAACTGTTGAGATTACTACTTTATGTCTTCGATAAAACTTGTCGCTATATTTTTTTCTAAAGCCTTAATAAAAGCCGTTCCAACTATAGCACCATTGGCATACTGGCAGGTGTATTCGAAACTTGCTTTATTATTGATCCCAAACCCTATAAGGCTAGGTGTCTCGATTTGTTTAATTCGATCGAAATAGTTCTTTTGTTTCTCATTAACTTTTATACTTCCTCCAGTGGTAGCTGATGACGATACTAAATAGAGAAAACCTTGTGTTGATGAAATGAGCTTTTGTAGACGAATTTCTTCAGTCTCTGGGCAAGCTAAAAGCACATTATAAATACCATATTTTGCGAAATCGGCTTTGTAATGTAATTCGAACTCTTCCAGCGGAAGATCTGGAACAATAAGGCCATCGATGCCTACTTTTCCGCAATCTTTTAAGAAATTCTCTACACCATAATTGTAGATCGTATTCCAGTAACCCATTAGGATTAAAGGCATGCTAACAGTTTTACGAACCGATTTTAGTTGTTCGAAAAGCAAACGTAGTTTCATACCATTATCTAAGGCTTGCTTTGCAGCTGCCTGAATAGCTGAACCATCTGCTAAAGGATCAGAAAAAGGAATGCCAATTTCGACCATATCTACACCTGAATTTTGTAGCAATTCAAGATTTGGAACGGTGTCGTTTAAGTTTGGGTATCCAGCAGGGAAGTAGATGGATAATATATTTTGTTTTTTATTCTGAAATAAATGGTCTATTCTGTTCATGAGATGATATGTTGATGTGACTTGCATTGAGCGGAGTCGAAATGTGATGTGTTGGTTGCAGAGCGTATTCTAAGTCTGTTATCGTAAATTTTAGTTTTAACTCTAAACTTAAAAATGATTCATATAGGTTTCCATATCCTTGTCGCCACGACCAGATACAATAACTACAATCACCTCGTCTTTTTTAAATTGCATTTTATCCAAGGCAGCTAGAGCATGGGCTGATTCTAAAGCAGGAATAATTCCTTCATTTATGGCTAAAACCTTCGCTGCAATCAGAGCATCTTCATCGGTAGCACTAATGTATTTAACACGGCCTGTTTTTGCTAAATGAGCGTGTATTGGCCCAACTCCAGGATAATCTAAACCTGCTGAAATTGAGTACGGCTCTATAATTTGACCATCATCATCTTGCATGAGCAAGGTTTTGCTGCCATGAATAAATCCTGTTGTGCCAATAGTTATTGTTGCTGCCGTCTCTGAAGTATCGATTCCTTTTCCCGCAGCTTCTACGGCGATTAAGTCAACTTCTTTTTCATCTATAAAATGATAAAAAGCACCTGCAGCATTGCTACCACCGCCAACGCAGGCAATCACACAATCAGGATTTTGTCTACCCTGTTCTTTTGCTAGTTGCTCTTTAATTTCTTCCGAGATGATTGATTGTAATCGACTAACCATGTCTGGATAAGGGTGTGGACCAACGACTGAGCCAATAAGATAGAAGGAGTGAGGATTAGCAATCCAATCGCGAATGGCCTCGTTGGTTGCATCTTTTAGTGTTTGGTTTCCCGATGTAGAAGGAATAACCGTAGCACCTAGCATTTGCATTCGAGCAACATTGGGGGCTTGTCTCTCTATATCCAAAGCTCCCATATGAACCACACATTCTAATCCGAAAAGAGCACAAACAGTTGCAGTAGCAACACCATGTTGCCCAGCTCCAGTTTCAGCAATTATCCTTTTTTTACCTAGGTGCTTGGCTAGGAGAATTTGTCCAATTGTATTGTTTATTTTGTGTGCACCTGTATGGTTTAAATCCTCTCGCTTTAAATAGATCTGAGTTTGATATTTAGCTGATAGATTTCTCGCAAATGTAAGTGGTGTAGGTCGCCCCACATAATTATCGAGCAAGCGTGCATATTCTGATTTAAAATCTTTTGATTCTAGAATGTCTAAATAGGCATTTTCGAGTTCATCGATATTTCTACGAAGAAGTTCAGGGATGTATGCTCCTCCAAATTCGCCGTAAAAGCCTTTTTTGTTAATTTTATAATTCATTTTGTATACTGTTATTGAGATTGAAGTCGTTACTTATTTACTTGTTGTTTGTTTTAGCTGATTACAGAATGTCTCAACATGAGCAACATTCTTTAAACCGGGCTTATCTTCAAATCCGGAATTAATATCAATGGCAAAAAGCTGAGGATGATTAAGTGTTTGTAATTGTTGAACATCTTCGGGTTTTATTCCTCCGCTAAGGAAAAACGGTTTATTACCCTTGTATCTGTCTAATAGAGTCCAGTCAAATTTTCTACCACTACCACCGTAATTCTTTGATGAGGTGTCGAATAAAAAATAGTCAACAACAGAGGCGTAAGCCTCCAATTGATCAAAATTAAACTCTTCATCAATTTGAAAAGCTTTGATAATTCCAAAACCAAGTTTTTTTAAATCACTACAATATTGTGGCTTTTCATCTCCATGGCATTGAATAAAGTCGAACTCATATTCGTAGTCTTTAAGTGTCCATAAGATATCTTCCGATCGAGCATTTACAAATACGGCTATCTTTTTTATATGCTTGGGTATTTTACTCGTAATCTCTTTGTTAAGTATATTGCCAACGAAGCGTTTCGATCTTTCAACAAAGATAAAACCCATAAAATCGATATCAATTTTAGCTATATCTTTTATATTTTCTGGACTTTTAAGTCCGCATACTTTAAGTTTCATTGTTTTGATTTTAAAGACTTAGATTATAAGTTAATTCAGAGCAAACTTTGCCAGGATTATCATGTTTCATAAAGTATTCACCAATAAGAAAGGCTTGAAAACCATTCGTTTTTAAAAAACGAATATCATTTTCGCCATTAATACCACTTTCGGCAACTTTTACGAATGTGTTTGGGATTTTTTCAGATAGTTTTATGGAATGATTTAGATCTACAGAAAAATCTTTTAAGTTGCGATTGTTAATGCCAACTAAATCAACTAATGGGTTAATATGCTCCAACTCTTCCTCATTGTGAATTTCCAAAAGGATTTCTAAACCTAAATCTTTAGCAATTTTACTCATATTTTCTACTTCGTTGGGAGTTAGAATTGCTGCTATCAGTAGAATTAAATCGGCACCCATAGCTTTGCTCTGATATATCTGATAAGGATCTATCAAGAAATCCTTACGTAAAAGCGGCATGGAAAGGTGCTTTCTAGCTATATCAAAATCATTATCGTGTGCTCCAAAAAAGACTTGGTCGGTTAAAATAGAAACCACAGATACATTTGCTTCTTGGTAAGCCACAACTACCTTTTTAATATCTGCATTAGCATTAATCGGACCTTTCTTAGGCGATTGTCTTTTAAATTCTGATATGATACCAGATTTCTTATCATTTAAGATTGCTGCCTTTGCTGAATAGCAAGTTCTATTAAAAAGAGCTTTCTTTTTCAGATCATCAATGCTGATCTTCGATTTAAGAAGAGCGACTTCTTTATGTTTTTGTTCAACAATGGTGCGTAATATATCGTGCATAATTTCAATAGTGATTTTAGATTTCTTTTTTAACAAGTTTATTAAGTGCATTCATCGCCCGTCCTGATTCTAATGAAACTCTTGCTCTATCCATAGCATCTTCTCTCGATAGTTTTGGATGAAGACAATGAATAGCGATGCCTGCATTAGCAATGCTTACAGAGTTTTGTGCTTCGCTGCCATTTCCTTTCAAAATCTTTACGAAGAGTTTGGCAGCTTCTTCAACAGATTGTCCACCGTATAATTCTTCGGGAGCTAGAAGTTTAAAGCCTAAATCATGAGGACTAAGTATTTCCTCTCTATCATTCGATATCAGTTTTACCTTATCCGTTAAGGCAATTTCGTCATAACCATCAATATTGTGAATGATTGTATAATTTGTATCAGTCTCTTGAAGGACATATTGGTATAGTCTAGCCAATTCTAAATCGTAAACACCTACAATTTGATTTTGTGGTTGAGATGGGTTGACCAAAGGTCCTAGCATGTTGAAAAATGTTCTAATACCTAGATTTTTTCTAATAGATGCAATGTTTTTCATTGCAGGATTAAAACGAGGTGCATGTAAAAAACAAATACCAGAACGTTCTAAATCTTCTTTTAGTTCGCTTTCCTTATCTTTAAACTGATAGCCTAGATATTCAATCACATTCGATGATCCACAAAAAGAGGATACACTGTAATTGCCATGTTTACTAACCATCTCACCAGCACCTGCTACTATAAATGATGCTAATGTTGATATGTTAAAAGTGTTTTTAGTATCGCCACCTGTACCACAGAGGTCAATACAATTGTATTCACTCAAATCAACAGGGATCCCCATTTTCAGAAGGGCAGTTCGAAAACCACTTAGTTCGTCAACGCTTATACTACGCATTTGGAATACGGTAAGAAAAGCGATAATCTGAGCTTCATTGTATTCACCTTTTGTAATTTGTATCAAAACCTCTTCAGCCTCTTGCTTCGAAAGGGTTTTGTATTCGAATAAATGATGTAATATATTTTTCATGTTATCGTATTTTACAATAGTTCGATAAAGTTTTATAAGTATTTGACAATAATCTTGTTTAGAATCGATTGCACTTATTGCAATATTCTGCTTACAAGCGGTTTGTAAATAAGTCTTATGCCTTGATTCTCATATCTCACGATCTATTGATTTTATCTTGAATGATGATGAATTAATTGGATAGTAATTAGTTATTTCTCAGCCAATTCATAATCATTTGCAGGCCTTGTGGCGTTAGAATAGATTCGGGGTGAAATTGGATGCCTTCTACATCATATTCTTTGTGTCTTAAACCCATAATCATCTTTGCATCATCTCTACAAGTTACTTCAAGGCAATCAGGTAAATCTGTTTCAGCAACATTCCATGAATGGTAACGCCCAGCTTTAAAGACTTGAGGAATACCTTTTAATAGGTTTGAATTTTCACTGCACTTTGTGATATCATTGGCTATACCATGATATACCTTTTCGGGATTTTCTAATACGCCACCAAATACCTCCGCAATTGCTTGATGTCCTAAGCATATTCCTAAAATTGATTTTGTAGCAGCATATTTTTGAATCACGGCTTTCAATATTCCAGCTTCTTCAGGAATTCCAGGCCCAGGCGAAAGAAGAATTTTATCGAACTTCTCAATATCTTCTAATTCAATTTCTCTATTTCGATGGATTTCTATTTCACCAATATTTAGCTGACGTAAATACTCAACCAAGTTATATGTGAATGAATCGTAATTATCTAAGACTAATATTTTCATGATATTTTTTGTTATTTACTGATACCCTCTGCAATTTTCATCGCTTTTCTAAGGGCTGCAAGTTTGTTATCTACTTCCTTTAATTCATTTTCTGGAATGGACTTTTCGACTACGCCTGCTCCAGCTTGATAGTATAAGGTGTTATCTTTGCTTAAGAAAGTTCGAATCATGATAGCTTGATTTACTTCACCATTAAACCCTATTGAGCCTATACATCCACCGTAGAATCCACGACTTGTAGGTTCATATTTGTCTATAAGCTCCATAGCTTTATACTTTGGTGCGCCAGATAAGGTTCCTGCAGGGAAAGTATTACCAATCAAATCAAAGGTGTTGTAATCTTTAGGTAACTCTCCAGAAACTTTTGAAACTAAATGGATAACATGAGAATAGAATTGTACTTCGCGGAATGTTTCGATTTTTATATTTGTTGCATTTCTACTCAAATCATTTCTGGCTAAATCTACTAGCATGACATGCTCTGATTGTTCTTTTTCATCAGCTTCAAGCTGTTTTGCTAATTCAATATCTTGCAAAGCATCGCCTGTTCTGCGGAAAGTTCCAGCAATAGGGTGGATATATGCTTTATTGTTTTTTACTTCTATTTGTGCCTCAGGTGATGACCCCATGATTCTAAACGAACCAAAGTCGAAATAAAATAGATAGGGTGAAGGGTTTACCGATCGAAGTGCTCTATACAGATTGAAATCATCACCTTGATAACTTTTTGAGAATGATCTTGAAAGAACAATCTGAAAAACATCCCCACGTCTGCAATGTTTTATTCCTTTTTCAACCATATCAAGGTAGTCCTGATCACTCATGTTTGTTTGTTCATCCTCATTTTTCAATGAGAAATTAAAACGTGGAATATTGTGATTACGAAGCAAGTCTTCAATCTCTTTTATTCTTGACTTTTCATTATTTTGAGTTAACTCAACTATTGTAAGTGTGTTATTGAAGTGGTTAACTTCTATAATGAACCGATAAAGAGAGTAGGAGAGTTGTGGGATTTTCTCACCTGGCTTCTCTATAAAATTTAAGCTTTCGAAACCAGGCACAGCATCAAAAGAAGTGTAACCAAATAGCGCATTTGCCTTATTGATCTCATCTTTGTCTTCAAGATCAAATTGTTTCACAAAGGATTCTAGCTGATTTGCTAAGAAGCCAATTGGTTGATCTTTCATGCTTGTTTCTATTCTTTCTGATCCAAAGCTTTTAATTAATAAATTGTCTTTTAAACAAATATTAGCGATTGGTTCTAGTGCGATAAAAGAACTTGCGTTTTCAGGACTGTGATAATCAGAACTTTCTAAGAGGATACTTTGCGGAAAGCGATCTCTAAGTTTAAGGTACATACTAACAGGTGTAATTACATCGGCTAGCATTTCTTTCTTATAATGTTTGAATTTGATCATAACTTGGAAAAAAAAGGTTAAAAAAAAAGCGACCTACTGAGAAATCAGTAGGTCGCTTGATGCTGTTTTTATCTTTAATTAAAGGCTTAAGATTTGCATATGAGGCGGACGTTTCTGCTCAGGGTATATGAGAGATTAGTATTGTGCCACCACCAAAATTTGCAAACTGAAGCGTTCATGGTTTTTCTTATTAGATTTTTACAAAGTATCGAATTTTAAATGTAAAATCCAAACATACTCGGTTAATAGTTAAATGTATTTATCTAGATAAGTTTTTAATTGTCAGATAATCAGCTTTATTGTTGTTTGATATCATCTGAAAAAAATGAATCTGCTACCTTTCTTAGGTTGTATTCTGATGCCATAACTTCTCCATAAGCTCCTGCTGATCGAATGGCAATAAGGTCGTTTCTTCTTGTCTCGGGCAGCGAAACAGCTTTCCCAAAACAATCTGAAGACTCGCAAATTGGTCCAACCACATCATAGTTTTCTAGAGTTTTATCTGAACTCAGGTTCTCTATTTTATGAAATGCTTGATATAAAGCTGGACGAAGTAAATCAGTCATCCCGGCATCTAATATTGCAAATTTTGTGTTGATGCCTTTCTTGACATATAAAACACGAGAAATTAAGCTACCACATTGACCAACGATTGAACGTCCTAATTCAAAGTGAACTTTTTGATTTGCTTTTAGATTTAGAAATTCGTTGAAAAGAGCAAAGTAGCTCTTAAAATCAGGAATAGGTTCTTCATCTGGCTGATAATAGTTGATTCCAAAACCACCACCAACATTAATATGATCGACAATGATTTGATGATCAAGAAACCAATTTTGAATCTCATTAATACGAATACAAAGGCTTTTAAAGACACTTAAATCGACAATTTGAGATCCGATATGGAAATGCAGACCAATCAAATTTAGGTTTTTAGATTCTTTTAAAATCCCTAATATTTCTTCAAATTCCCAAGGATTAATACCGAACTTATTCTCAGCTATACCTGTTGTGATATAATGATGCGTATTGGCATTAACGTTAGGGTTAATTCGCAAAGCAATATTAGCAACTTTATTTTTTGCCCTAGCAATTCCTTCAATTACCTCGATTTCTGGAATTGATTCACAATTAAAACAAAATATATCAGCGTCAAGAGCTAGTTCAATCTCTCTATCTGATTTCCCAACCCCTGCATAAACAATTTTGTTAGTAGAAAATCCAGTTTCAATTGACCTTTTTATCTCGTTCCCACTAACACAATCAGCTCCAAATCCGTATGATTGAATAAGTGAAAGTATGCGTGGATTTGCATTTGCTTTTATGGCATAATGAACATGGTAATTGTACTGAGCAGCTTCTTTTTTAATGCTAATCAAGCTTTTTTCAAGGAGCTCCATGTTATAGTAGTAGAATGGAGTTTCCTGTGAGTTTAAGTAATCGTATGTAGATGAATTAATCATGTGTGCTAAATTTAGAAGTTGATTCAATAATTAAACTGTGACATTTTCTATATGAAAAGTTTATTCAATGATTTTAAGGCTTCAACCTTATTTTCTTGATCAACTAATACTGAAATATTGTGATTGCTGCCTCCGTATGAGATCATTCTAAGAGGTATTTCTTCTAAAGCTTCGAATACTAATTTTGCTGAACCTGATGCTTCAGATATAAAATCACCTACAATACAAATAATTGATTGGCAGTTGTCAATTTCAACGATTCCAAATTTCACCAATTCAGCTTCAATTTCTTTAAGTCTGCTAGTATCATCAATAGTTAGAGACACAGCAACTTCAGAAGTTGTAATCATATCAATTGGCGTTCTATAAATTTCAAATATTTCAAATATCTTTCTTAAAAATCCATAGGCTAACAACATACGCCCTGACTTGATTTTTACAGCAGTAATACCATCTTTGGCTGCTACAGCTTTAATACGCTTACGATCTAATTTAGTTGAGATTAATGTTCCTTCATCAGTAGGACTAAGCGTGTTTTTAAGACGTACAGGTATATTACTCACCTTACATGGCAATACACTAGCTGGGTGCATAATTTTAGCTCCAAAATAGGCTAATTCAGCAGCCTCGTCGAAAGATAATTCACTAATAGCATATGTGTTTTCAACAAAGCGAGGATCATTGTTGTGAAATCCATCAATATCAGTCCATATTTGCACTTCGTCAGCTGAAATTGCGACACCAATAAGTGAAGCAGAATAATCACTTCCTCCTCTGTGAAGATTGTCTACCTCGCCATACGTATTTCTACAAATATACCCCTGAGTAATAAAAAGTTTGCTCTGAGTATGTTGATTGATTTCTCTTTTTAGATTTTCTTGAATGTAATAATTATCAGGTTCACCATCCTTATCAATTCTCATGAAATTAAGCGCAGGAAGTAGGACAGAATCGATATGGTTTTCATCCAAATGATAATGAAACATTGCGGTAGAAATTAATTCACCTTGAGCTAATACGGCTTTTTCTTGAAGTTGAGTAAATGTTTTGTGAACAAAATTTCGAATGTAAACAAAGTGAGAATTGATTAACTCCAGTCCTTTAGTCAGGAATCTATCACTTATATAGAGTTCATTTACTCTTGCTATGTAATTTTGTTCAAGCTCTTCAATTTTTTGGAGAGCATTTTCATCATCTCCTTTATATAGAAATTCTGTAATTTCAACTAATGCATTAGTTGTACCTGCCATAGCAGAAAGAACTATTATACACGACTCTTCATTTTTTACAATTTGGGCTAGATTTTGGATTCGTTGAGGAGTTCCAACGGATGTGCCGCCAAATTTTAGGATTTTCATGGTTTTTGTTTTGTAATAGTTAGAAAATTTAAACCTTGCTTAGTTTATTAATGGCTGCTTTAAGGAATAAATTTTAATTTATAAGTATAAACACAAAGAAAGCCTGCAGAAATACTGCAGGCTTTTGTATATGTCAAAGCTTCACATTATTCCACACAGAAGTAATTCAATAGTGTTTATTGTGTTTTATCTGTTTATACATTGCGGTAAATATAATTCTCATATGTTTAAATTTTATGGGTGCAAATATGATGAAAAAATTAAAATGAAAAAAATAAAACGATTAAAATTTCACAAATATTTAGTTATTACACTTTTTGTTTAAAAATTAACACGATAGAGTATGGTTTTATAAGGAATTCATTTATTGATAATAAAAGTATTTTGAATGTATTAGAACAGTGAAAAATGTGAAATAGGGTTTTTAAACCCAGAATTTGTACGTGATCCGTTTTGAGTATTCAAGTTGGATAATGTGTGGCTAAGGTTAAAAAAAGAAAAAACTCAGGTCCCCACCTGAGTTTTCTTACTAACCTAAATCTAACCTATGAAAAACTTACTGAGTTTTTTGGAGTTAACTCAGTTCTATTTATGAAAAAAAATAGCTTTGTTCTACACTACAAACATACGTGATTCTTTAGTTAAGCGGAGTGAATATAAGTTAAAGAAAGTTAAGCGTTCAATTTTTATTACCTAGTAGCCTGTCTGACTTAAAAAGATTACCCAAGAAAATTACCTTAGCCTTAGGAAACGATTTCTACCCCAGATGAAAGTTTGGTTTAAGGAGATATTATTAATCGGGAAAGAGTTTGGACTAATAAAATTGGGAAATATTTACTATTGATGGCACGAAGGTTCAAGCTAATGCATCTCGGCATAAAGCAATGAGTTATGAGTATGTTCAGAAGTTAGAAAAACAACAAGGAAGAATACCGAAAGCCTCATCTGATAAGCCTTATGCAAAAGATCAATATAATTTTACGGATCCA
>JADGEF010000209.1 GCA_016744515.1 Marinifilaceae bacterium
TTTTTTTTTGTTTTTAAGGAAATATAATTTGTGAAAATTTGTGTAATCTGTGGTTCAATATTTTATTGACATTTAATTCAAGCAATCTATCTCTCTTTTAAGTGATTGAAAATATTTGAGAAAGGTATTTTATATCAGAAATAAACATGTATCTTTGTCGCGCTTAATAAAAGCAATTTTATAACAATTTATATTTTTAAAAGCTATGGCAACAAAGATTAGATTAGCCCGACATGGTCGTAAAGGTAGACCATTTTACCACATTGTGGTAGCAGATAGCAGAGCGCCACGTGATGGTAAGTACATTGAGCGTATTGGATCTTACAATCCTAATACAAACCCAGCTACCATTAACCTGGACTTTGACAAAGCATTGACTTGGTTAAACAATGGTGCACAGCCAACTGACACTGCAAGAGCAATTTTATCATACGAAGGTGTAATGATGAAGAAGCACTTACAAGGTGGTGTTAAAAAAGGATCTTTCGACGAAGCTGCTGCTGAAGTAAAATTCGAAGCTTGGATGAAAGAAAAAGAAGCAAAAATCAACGCTAAGAAAGAAGGTCTTTCTACTGCTGCGATTGATTCAGCTAAAGCTCGTTTAGATGCAGAAACTAAGGTTTCTACTGATAGAGCAGAAGCTATTGCAAAGAAAGCTGCAGATGCTGCTGCTGAAATTGCTGCTGCTGAAGCTGCTAAAAATGCTCCTAAAGAGGAAGCTGCAAAAGAAGAAGGAACAGAAACTACTGAAGCTTAATTCAAATTGCATGTTTAAGAAGGAGGATTGTTTTTTTGTAGGGAGTTTCGTCAAAACTCATGGAGTAAAAGGTGAACTTGTAGCAAAAAAATCTAGCGATCTTCTCGAAAAATATAAATTGGAATCAGTTCTTGTCGATATTGACGGAGGACTGGTTCCTTTTTTTATTACCCCCAATGGTTTAACTCCAAGAAACCATGCCACCGTTCGTATTCTTCTCGAGGATATGGATGACGAAGCAAAAGCAACCCGTTTTATTGGTTGCGATATTTACGTTCCCTTTAAGGATGCTCCTGATTATTTCGAGGATAAAGAAGAGATTGAAGCTAGTGCTTTGATTGGTTTCACTTATATCGATGAAGAAAGAGGAGAAATAGGAACGATTGAAGATATTCAGGACTACTCAGGTAATGTTGTGCTTGTATTAGAGCTGAATGGTCAAGAAGTGATGATTCCATTTGCTGACGACAACTTTATTGAGATAAATGAAGATGAGAAATCGATCACTATGGAAACCCCTGAAGGCTTAATTGATATCTACCTAGAAGACTAATTCTTCAATTCCTTGTAGTAGGAAATTACAAATCAAAAAATTGACGATACTTGAGCATATTATTAAATCTAAATTATGATTTAATAATTGAGTATGCCTTTTATTTTATGCTTGTAACAAGCATGGAATTTAGACTTATTAAATCAGATTATGATTTATGACTAAACTGTTTAGTAAAATCTTGCCTGATAGATTTATTTTACCGACATTTGCCGCAATCGTTTGAAATAGGTGTTTGAGTGATTAATCTCAAATATTTAGATATTCATAAGCATTTTTGATTAAAGATTAATTTTCGAGAAATGATTAAAAGTCCGCTGCAAAAGGCAAGATCTAAGTATATACCCAAACTGCCCCAATCATTAGAAGAAAATGTTAAGCTAATTATTGGCGAAAAAAGTGAGGCTATTGCCGATAAAGAGGCAATTAAAAGCATATTCCCTAATACATATGGTTTGCCCTTAGTGACTTTTGAGGTAGGAGAATTAAAAGATAATCAAACACTTAATGTTGGGGTAGTTCTTTCTGGAGGACAGGCACCTGGAGGGCATAATGTCATTTCTGGACTTTTTGATGCATTAAAAAAATTAAATAATAGTAGTAAATTATTCGGTTTTATTGGGGGACCTAATGGACTGCTTGAGAATTTATTTATTGAATTGGATTCCGCAATCGTTAGCGATTACAGAAATACAGGTGGATTTGATATTATAGGTTCAGGAAGAACTAAGATTGAAGATGAAGCTTCATATGATAAAGTTATCGCCAATTGCCTAAAAAATAATATTAAGGCACTTGTTATTGTCGGTGGTGATGATTCGAATACGAATGCATGCGTTCTAGCTGAGTATTTTAAAGAGAAAAATGCAGGTATTCAGGTTGTTGGTTGTCCTAAAACCATTGATGGTGATCTTAAAAATGACTTTATAGAAACATCTTTTGGTTTTGATACTGCTTGTAAAGTCTATAGCGAGTTGATTGGGAATATTCAAAGAGATGCGAATTCTGCAAAAAAATATTGGCACTTTATTAAGCTAATGGGACGTTCGGCTTCTCATATCAGTCTTGAATGTGCACTTAAAACTCAGCCTAACATTGCTATCATCTCAGAGGAAATTGAGAAATATAAACTGACATTGAATAAGATTGTCGGTCAGATTGCTGAAATAGTAAAAAAGCGATCAAATTCTGGTGAAAACTTTGGAACCATTCTTATTCCAGAAGGACTTGTGGAGTTTATGCCTTCAATTAAAAAATTGATTACTGAACTGAATGATATTCTAGCTACAAAACCAGAATACCATCAATTGCGAACAAGTCAAGAAAAAAGAGCTTTTATTACTGAGCTTTTAACTGAAGAATCTGCAAAAGTTTATTCTAGCTTACCAGCCTCATTTGTTAAACAATTGACCTTAGACAGAGATCCTCATGGAAACGTTCAGGTTTCTAAAATTGAAACTGAGAAATTACTAATTGATATGGTTGGTGATCGTTTAGAAAAAGACAAATCGTTCCATGGCAAGTTTAATGCTCAAAATCATTTCTTTGGCTATGAGGGACGTTGTGCAGCTCCATCAAACTTCGATGCGGATTACTGCTATTCGCTTGGATATACTGCCGCATTATTGATTAATTCGGGTAAAACGGGCTATATGGCTTTCATCCAGAATACTTCTCAGAGTTCGGATCAATGGTTAGCTGGTGGTGTCCCGATTACCATGATGATGAATATGGAAAAGCGAAATGGTCATGTTAAGCCAGTTATTCAAAAGGCCTTGGTGGATTTGAAAGGAATTCCATTTTTAACCTTCCGATCAAAAAGAAAAGACTGGGCGACGAATACAGACTATATTTATCCAGGACCAATTCAATATTTTGGACCAACCGGAGTTTGTGATGCGCCATCAGAAACACTCTTGTTGGAACAAGATAGAATATCTCGAGCAGAACTTGTATCAGTTTAGTTCTTGAAAAAATGCGCTAAGCTTTATATAAGATTAGCGCATTTCTTTTATCCGATGAATTATAAATAGCATGAGAAATCATCGGATAAATAAATTAAGATAGGTTTTGGTATTACCCAACAGTGACATCTTCAAATTCCCTGATACGTATTTTAAGTGTTTCAGGAACTTCAATACTTTGGCCAAGTTTCTGACTAAAGGCAACCATCACTTGTGTAGTTTGTGTCTTAATATCTCCAGTTATTCTGTCTACAATGGTTTGAGTCATACTTACACTTTTAGTTCCAATTTTGTGGATGTGTGTATGTACTTCAATCTGATCTTTCAGTAAAATAGGAGCCAAGAAATCGATATCAAGATGAGCCACAATCAAAGCAGCATCATTCCAATTAATTGTTTGTCCATAAACTTGTTCGAAATAATCTAATCGTCCAAGGTCTAGATAACTCAATTGCACGCCATTGTTAACGTGTCCTATGATGTCGATATCGCCAAAGCGAATCTGAATTTTCTTTTTGTGCTTGCAATTCATAATTCTGTTTTGAGAAAGCAAAACTAAGCATTATTAGTGAATGAAAAGTTAAATTCGGACTTGAAAGTAATTATTCCTTCTTTTTTGGTTTGAACAAGCCTCCTACCAGAATACCAAATACTAGTCCGTAAGGAACCATAGAGTACCAATTGGCCTGAATTACGCAAGTCCCGGATACACAACCTACATATTTCCAGTAAAGGTAGCCTCCAATAACTCCTACGATACCACCTATGATTTCGAATTTTCTATT
>JADGEF010000079.1 GCA_016744515.1 Marinifilaceae bacterium
ACTGGATAAATTAAACATGTACTTGATTGATTTCATGAACTACAAAGCAAAAAATATTCTTGAAATTATACAAGATGCCTGTCGCCGCATGCTTACGTTGAGGAAGTAAAAAAATCAAGTTCGAAGTGGATGAAGGAAAAAGGTGTAAACGGATTTACTTGGCAGATTGGTTATGGTGCTTTTTCGGTTAGTAGCAGAGGTGTAAAGGATGTTGAAAGGTATATTGAATTTCAGAAGGAGCATCATCAATCAAAATCTTATAAATCAGAATTAGAATCCTACATAAAGGAGAGTGATGTGGTTGAATATGATGAGAAGTATTTTTGGACCTAGTTAGTTTCAGCCCTTCAGGCTGATGATTTACAGTTTTTGTATACTAGAGGTGATGCCTCTAGTTGAAGAATAAGAGCCTTTCAGGCTCACTCAAGTTCAAACGAATAGCCTTCCATTCTTTTAATTTGGGGCAGTGCCCCTAGATCTTGACTGCATGTAAATCTCAGCCTGTAGGGCTGACACATTACAAGGAGGAAATTGAAGTATAAACCAAGGCCAGAATCTCAATCGAGAATCTGGCCTTTATTTTATATTTGAATTCATAAATCAGAATTCATAGATCTTAAATCATTAGATTCCTAAAAGTAGACTATCAGGATCTTGTCCCATTGTAATCATACGATGAGGATTTTCGATTAGTTCCTTAATTTTCACAAGGAAACCAACTGAGTCTTTCCCGTCAATTACTCGGTGATCGTATGATAGAGCGATATACATCATAGGGCGAATTTCTACCTTACCATTAACAGCAATTGGTCGCTCAACAATATTGTGCATCCCTAAAATTCCCGACTGAGGAGGATTGATAATAGGCGTACTTAAGAGTGATCCGAAAACCCCACCATTGGTAATGGTAAACGTACCGCCAGTCATTTCATTCAAACTAATTTTTCCAGTACGTGCCTTATTAGCAAGTCGCATCAATTCCTTTTCAATATCAGCTAAGCTTAGGTCTTGAGTATCTCTAATAACAGGAACCATTAAACCTTTAGGGGTTTGAACAGCCATGGCAACATCCATATAGTTTGGTGTGATAATTTCATCACCATCCATCATAGAATTAACCGCAGGATGTGCTTTTAAGGCAATACTTACCGCCTTGGTAAAGAATGACATGAATCCTAATTTGATGTCGTGAGTCTCAACAAACTGCTTCTGATATTTCTTTCTCAATTGCATAACAGCCGACATATCCACCTCATTAAAGGTTGTAAGCATCGCTGTTTCATTCTTAACCGATACCAAACGAGCACTCAGCTTCTTACGAAGATTACTCATTTTTTTACGATCGATATGGCGTTCAACGGGTTCTGGTTGGGCCAAAGTTGCTGGAGCTTGTCCTTTATTTTCAACAACCTGCTCAATATCCTTCTTCGACAATCTTTGCAGACCAGCAATCACGTCGTCAACAGAAAGTTGATTTTCTTCCATCAGCTTTTTAGCTACAGGAGAAATCTTAACATCCTTAAATTCATCAGAAGTTTTGATCGGAGCAGATTCAGTAGTCTTCGCTTCTTGCTTAGGTGCTTCCTCTTTGGCTTCAGCCTTTGGACTTTCAGATTTAGCTTCACCAGCAAAACTTGTATCAATGGTACAAGCTACAGAGCCTACAGCTACCGTATCACCTTCGTTTGCCTTGATAGATATTTTACCACCTTCATCAGCAACAAGTGTTAGAGTTGCTTTGTCAGATTCGACCTCAGCAATTTCTTGATCCTTTTCAACAATAGCACCATCGGCAACAAACCAATTGGCAATTTCTACTTCGGATATGGATTCTCCCGGACTGGGAATTTTTATTTCAAGCATGTTTTTTTAATTAGTATCAAGTACTAAGTACATAGTATCAAGATTGATTAGTTGTTTTACTTTTATGCTTTGTAGAAGTATTGTGTCTTGATACTCTCTACTTGCTACTCGAATCTTCACTTACATTAATAGTTTACTTTTCTTATCCTGAAAATATTCATGTTGGCGGTGGATATCTTCTTTCGAGCTACCAACTACACATTGTAAACCACAATATTTTAATTCTCTATCACAATCACATCGTCTAAATACTTTACGGATAATTTCATTTTGTCCGATATTGTGAATTTTAGCAAGACCAGTTGCTGTACTACCACTAGCCATACGAGCAATAGGCGTCAACTCAATATTTTTAATATTGTAATTGATAAATTGCCATGGCCCCATATTCTCTGGTTCTTCTTGTACCCAAAGGTGAAGAAGTGCGTTAGGATATTTCTCTAAAATACAATCAACTTGTTTTTGAGGGAATGGGTAAATCTGCTCAATACGAATTAAAGCCACATCCTGAGCATTCAATTCATTTTTCTTAGCTAGTAAATCGTAATAGATCTTACCAGAACAGAATACCACCCGGCTAACCTCTTTGGCATTTACATTCGTATCATCAATCACTTCTTGGAATCTACCATCGGCCAATTCATCCATAGTTGATACACAGCTAGCGTGTCTAAGTAAACTCTTAGGCGTAAAGCAGATTAATGGAATTCTAATATCTCGCTTAACCTGACGACGTAGTGCATGGTAATGGTTTGCAGGAGTCGTTGGGTTAATAACTTGCATGTTGTTATTAGCACAAAGCGTTAAGAAACGCTCCATTCTGGCACTTGAATGTTCAGCACCTTGTCCTTCGTAACCATGAGGTAAGAAAAGAACTAAGCCGTTTTTAACGCCCCATTTATCTTCACCAGAACTAATGTATTGGTCGATAACGGCTTGTGCTACATTATGGAAATCACCAAACTGAGCTTCCCAAATGGTTAAGCCAGATGGATGTGCTAAAGCGTAACCATATTCGAATGCAAGAACAGCATATTCACTCAAATGTGAGTTGTAAATATGGCAAGGTGCTTGATTTTCGCTAACGTGTTTCAGAGGAAAATATTTTTGTGCTGAATCGCTAACGGTCAATGCGGCATGTCGGTGAGAGAATGTCCCACGTTCCGAATCCTGACCACTAATTCTAACAGCATGTCCTTCGTCTACTAAGCTTGCATAAGCTAAAATCTCACCCATTGCCCAATCCAACCGATCTTCAGAAATCATTTTCTTACGATCAGTCATTAGCTTACCTATTTTCTTGAAAAAATGAATGTCCTCTGGAAGGTTTGTTACCTTATCAGCTATAGCAAGCAGTTGCTTTTTATCTTTTTTGAAAACTGGAGTAATATCAAAATCGGTATCAGTAGAATAACGAATATCATCGTAGTATTCTCCAAGGAAAGGCTGGATATATAGTTTTTTTATAGTCTTTGAAATCTCAAACTTATCGTTTAAGAAATTGTTATAGTCTGTAATGAGATCCTTTAATTTATCTTGCTTGTATACACCTTTGCTTATTAGGTAATCGCCATAAATATCTCTAGGATTCTTATGCTTAGCAATTTGATTATACAATAAAGGCTGAGTGAAACGAGGCTCATCACCTTCGTTATGTCCATACTTTCTGTAAGATAGGATATCTATAAATACGTCTGTCTTAAATTCTTGACGGTATTCCATTGCCAAGCCGATGGTGTAAATCAAAGCCTCAACATCGTCACCATTAACATGGAAAACAGGACATCGAGTTACTTTAGCAACATCGGTACAATAGGTACTCGATCGTGCATCAAGGTAATTGGTCGTAAAACCAATTTGATTGTTGATAACTAGGTGAATGGTTCCACCAGTTCTGTATGCCTGAAGTGCAGCCATTTGAACGGTTTCGTATACTATGCCTTGAGCTGCAATTGCAGCATCGCCATGTATGACGATAGGAACTAGCTTG
The DNA here is from genome assembly GCA_016744515.1 of Marinifilaceae bacterium. Lineage (GTDB taxonomy): Bacteria > Bacteroidota > Bacteroidia > Bacteroidales > Marinifilaceae > Ancylomarina. Next base: position 3,854 of record JADGEF010000079.1, read on the forward strand.
TTCTCGTCACCCTTATAATCATTGTCAATTTTAGAACGAGAGATACCTTCAACTACAGCTCCTACAGTTTCTAAGTGCGAAGGGTTTGGTGTTAAATGAAGTTTGATATCATGACCATGATCTGTTTTAACAGTATTTCCATAGCCTAAGTGGTATTTAACGTCACCAAGAGCAATATCATCTTCAAATTCTTCACCGACAAATTCTTTGAATATATTCTCGTAAGGCTTCTCTATAATATTAGCTAAAACATTAAGACGACCTCGGTGAGCCATACCAAATACAAATTCCTCAACGCCCAATTGTGCACCTTTCTCAATTAAGGCATCAAGAGCAGGAATTAAAGTCTCCGTTCCTTCAAGAGAGAAACGCTTTTGTCCAACAAATTTTTTGTGGATAAAGTTCTCAAAACCAACAGCCAATTTTAAATGGTAGTAAATGTGCTTACGTTGTTCATCAGTAAAGGTTGGTTGATTCTTACTGATTTCCATCTTCTTTTGAAGCCATTTCACCTTGTCTGGTGTACGTAGGTAGAGATACTCAACACCTACCGAATGACAATAAGTCTCTTGAAGGTGATCAAGAATATCTTTTAGTTTAGATGGACCAATTCCGACTTCGTTACCAGCTTGAAAAACCGTTTCCATATCTGCCTGAGATAGGTCGAAATTCTCAATATCCAGAGTAGGAAAATACTTACGTCTAACACGAACAGGATTCGTTTTAGTGAATAAGTGTCCACGTTGGCGGAAAGCTTGGATCATATTGATTACGTTAAATTCCTTGCTCATTGACTGAGCAGGAAGAGAGCTTAGGCTATCCGTTTGTGGTTTGCTTGGGAATTTCTCAGCAGCAAAGTCGAATCCTTGGAAAAATTTCTGCCAAGATTCTTCAACTAAGCTCGGGTCTTTTTTATAGGACTGGTATAGGTCATCGATGAACTCGATTTCACTATTACCTAAAAAACTGAATTTATCCATAAGGTTAGTAAGTTGTTGGTCAAGTTTTGTTTTGATCTGATTCAATCTACAGGATATATTAGCATTAAGACTATCTAGAAAATGGTTTATATGTCTGATTTTCTAACTGTCTAGAGCTTTATTTCTGTCGATTAAACAGAAGTATTAAATTATAAAAAATAATTTAGAAAGCCTGTACACTAACAAATGTATTAAAATTGAATAGCATCCGAATGTTTATAAAGGATTAAAAGATAAAAAAATCATCTTTTTTTTTAATCAGCTCATAGAGGTTTTCTATTACTTGATAAGTACAGCTATTTTCAAGTTTGTATGATAGTTTACACCACAATATTTGATGGCTAATTCTAATTGATTAATTTTGGTTGAGCTTGATTAAAAAGCTATTCGTTTCTAAGCATAACTATCCTATGAAATTCAATACGATATCTCATTCAATTCTATTAATTATCACAATCATTTTTTTCTCTTGTGGGAGCCAAAACAGGACTAAAGCTTTCAAATTACAAGCTGGTGATCTTCTTTTTCAGGATTTAGATGGAAGTTCTTTATCTGATGCCATTGAAGATGTAACGGCAGAAGAAAAGCCTTTGAGTTTTTCTCATGTAGGAATAGCCGTTTATGGAGAGAATAAAGAGTTAATGGTTTTAGAAGCTACTGGTGAAGCTGTGCAATATACCTCGTTGGATAGTTTTTTAACCAGAAGCTTGAATGCCGATAGAATGCCAAAGGTTCGTGTGGCTCGCTTAAATAAACAACATCAAGTTCGAATAGATAAAGCTGTGTCATATGGAAGAAGTTTGATTGGATTTCCATATGATCCGACTTATCTAATGTCCGATTCAGCTTATTATTGCTCTGAATTAATTTACGAGATGTTTAAACACTCTGGTGATGGATCTGAGATTTTTAAGTTGGATGCTATGACATTTAAAGATGTTAAGACTGGTGAATTTCATCCTGATTGGCTTAAGCATTATAAAGATATGGGAATTGAGATACCAGAAGGGAAGCTTGGTTGTAATCCCAATGGCATGTCAGAATCCAAAGAAATACATTGGGTTTTCGATTACAGTAAATAAGGAGAAGGTTAAAGGATAAAGTAGAAAGGTCTGTCGCAACCTCTAGAGATGCGATTTATCGCGTCTGAATTCAAATATAAACACATACACACATTCTCAATATATATGTCCTCATTTTTAAAAGAAGTAACAAACGAATTATTCACACGATACGGCAATCAATTATCAAATTGTTTGTTGGTTTTTCCAAACCGTCGTGCAGGCTTATTCTTCACTAAATATCTGAATGAGTTGGTATCTGAACCGATATTTTCTCCTGAGATTCTCACTATTAATGATCTGATTAAAAAATGGTCGCCTCTTATGGTTGAAGATAATTTGGCCCTTTTGTGTCGATTGTATAAAACCTATTGCTCTGTTACAAAGTCCGAAGAAACTTTTGATGAATTTTACCATTGGGGTGAAATGATTTTGGGTGATTTCGATGACTTAGACAAGTACCGTGTAGATGCGAAACATTTATTTCAGAATTTAGCTGATGAAAAGGAGATCGAAAACATATTCGATTATTTGGATGAGGAGCAGATAGAAGCCATTCGTTCCTTTTGGAGCACATTCAATCCTGATAAACTATCAGAGCATCAACATCAGTTTGTATCCGTTTGGGAATCCTTGTTTACTATTTACTCTAATCTGAGAAATGAATTAGAAAACGAAGGATTGGCTTACGAAGGTATGGCAAGCCGATTAGTTGTTGATCGATTGGAGAATAAGGAAATTGAAATTAAATACGAGAAGATCATTTTTGCTGGGTTCAATGCCTTGAACAGATGTGAGAAGGATATTTTTTCTTGCCTAAAAGAAAGGGAGCAAGCAGAATTTTATTGGGATTACGATGAGTCATACGTGAAAAACCCTTATCACGAAGCAGGCTTGTTTATGCGTGATAATTTAAGGAAATACCCATCGCCCAAAAGCCAGATATCATTTAAGAATATTCATGCTGATAGATCGCCTATAGAGTTTATTTCACTTTCGTCAGAAGTGGGACAAGCTAAGTTTGCTCATAAGTATTTGAAGGAATATGCCGAGCAAAAAGAGGTGAGCTTAGAAGAAACAGCCGTTATATTGGCTGATGAAGAACTTCTTTTACCTGTGCTAAATTCTATCCCCAAAAATGTTGAGCATGTGAATGTGACCATGGGATATCCTGCAAAGAATACACCTGTGGCAAGTTTGTTAGGTTTAATTATCGATTTGCAAAAAGGAGGACGTAAGCAAGGGAGAGATTTTGTTTTTCACCACAAGCAGGTTTTAGCACTCTTAAATCATCAATATTTAAACGCCATTAATCCTGAGTTGGCAGAACGTTTAGCCCAGCAAATTATAAAGAGTAATTGGGTATATGTCAATCGCGAAATGCTAGTTGGCGACCCAGTTTTGGAAAAACTATTTGAGTCCTTAAAATCTGTAGAACAGGTTTCCTCATATTTGCTCGATTTATTACAGGCTATTTATAAGAATCTCGATCTGGATAAAGAAGATGAGGGACGATTAGATAAAATTGAGCGTGAATATATCTACCATCTCTTTTTGGCGATCAAACGATTGACAGGTTTGTTAAGTCAGCATAAAATAGAGATAAAGCTTGATACTTTTTATCGCCTTTTGGATAAGATGATTCAATCTTTAAGCATTCCATTCGAAGGGGAACCCTTAGCAGGTTTGCAGGTGATGGGTATATTGGAAACACGATTGCTAGATTTTAAAAGGATTATTGTTCTGTCGATGAATGAGGGTAAGCTACCTAAAACAGGAACTTCCAATTCATTTGTACCTTATCATTTACGTCAAGGATTTGGTATGCCTACAATCGATCATCAGGATGCTATTTTTGCCTATTATTTCTATAGATTAATTCAGAGACCTGAGGAGATTAAGTTATTGTATAGCACACAAAGTGATGGGATTCGAACAGGAGAGATGAGTCGATTCCTTTATCAACTGAAATACGAATCGGTATTTAAAATTGAGGAAACACACCCTTCACATGAAATTGTAATTACCAATGCTAATCCGATTAGTATTGCGAAAAATGAAAGAATATTAAAACAGCTAAACGAGTATTGTGGATCTGATAAGAGAAGCTTTTCACCATCAGCCTTAAATTCGTATATGGGCTGTAACTTGAGGTTCTATTATCGCTATTTGGCTGGAATGAGAGAACCTGATACCATTCTTGAAGAGATTGATCCACCTATGTTTGGGAACCTGTTTCATCAGGCAATGGAAAAATTGTATGAGCCCTATGTAGGCAAGACAATAAGTAAGGCTGATCTTGAAGTATTAAGGAAAAATAAAAAGGTGCAAACCCAGGTTTTGGAAGATACTTTTAAAGAACTCTATTTCAATTTAGATAAAGAGAAAACTGTAGAAGTAAGCGGTAGAAATCGTCTGATATTTGATATTATTCTGAAATTTATCGATCGATTACTGAAAGTTGATTCCGAATCTGCTCCATTTAAGATGATAGCGGTTGAGGGACGATATCAGATACAAATTCCTTTAAAGTCAGATGGAAGAAAGGTTAATATTGCAGGAATTATTGATAGAGTCGATCAAGTTGATAATACAGTTCGAGTAATAGACTACAAAACGGGTGCAGCTGAGCTTGTATTTAAGGATATTGAATCGCTATTTGAATCAGGAAATAAGAAAAGAAACAAAGCTGCTTTTCAGACCTTATTGTACTGCTTGTTCTACGATATGGAGCATGGCAGTGATTTGTCTATTTCGCCTAATGTATTTGGCTTGAAGTCGATTTTCAATCAGAAATTTTCATGTGTGCTCGAACAAAAAGATGGAAGAGCAAAAGGTATTCCAGTTGGAAGTTATTTGGCATACAAGCAGGAGTTTTTAGAAGGCTTTACCAACCTTTTGGAAGATATCTTTAATCCTGACATTCCATTCACACAAGTTGAGGATGTTGATGTTTGTAGAACTTGTCCTTATATTGAGCTTTGTCACAGATAAATTTTGCTTAAGATTTTAAACTATCAAATCATGCAACGCATCATTTTAATCAGTCTGCTTTTGAGTTTCACTCTTGGCTTATCGGCGCAGAAGAAATACACTTCTGAGAATAAAAAAGCCATTAAGTTTTATCAGAAAGCAAAAGAGGCTAGTAAGCAAAGAAATACAGATGAGGCATTGTCTTTTCTGGTGAAAGCCTTGGAGCGAGATAGTCGTTTTATGGAAGCACTTCTGTTCTCTGCAGATCTATATAGTGACAAGGGAGATGATCAAAAAATGATTGATGCGTACGAGTTGGCAACTTCTATTGACCCCAGTTTTTTTCCCAATGCATTGTTCAATTTGGCTAATGCTTACTTGAAGAGTGGTAGGTATGAGAAGGCATCAGAAAGCTATCAGGCTTTTTTGAGTCTAAATAAAATATCTGCTAGGAATCGGAAACTGAGTGCGTACAAATTAAAGTGTTGTGAATTTGCTAAAGAAGCTCTAGAAAATCCGAAGAAACTTAATGCTAAAAGTATTAGCGATTCTATAAACACAAAGGCCGATGAGTATTGGCCAAGCCTAACAGCCGATGAACAAACTTTAATTTTTACACGTTTAATATCAACAGGAAGAATAGGTCGGAATCATAAAAAGATTTTTCAGGAAGATTTATGGTACTCTGAGAACGGTAATGGTACATGGTCAAATTCTAAAGCCTTATCAAAACTAATTAATACAGATAAGAACGAAGGTGCTCAATCTGTTACAGCCGATGGACGTTATATGTATTTTACAGCTAATGCTAGAGAAGATGGAAGAGGACGATGCGATATTTATTACTCAAAAAAAGTAGGTGATATATGGTCTGCCCCTATAAACTGTGGTGCCAATGTGAATACTAGAGCATGGGAAGCACAACCGAGTATTTCTGCAGATGGAAGAAGCCTTTATTTTGTGAGTAATCGCAAATCTGGTAAAGGAAAAATGGACATTTGGAAATCTAATTTGATTGAGATTTTAGAGGATGGCAAACAGCGATGGACTAAGGCTGAGAATTTAAAAATAAACACACTCGAAAACGAGATGTCGCCTTTTATTCATGCGAGTAATAACTACCTAGTGTTTGCTTCTGATGGTTTGGTTGGTATGGGGGCTTATGACCTATATCAAATCGATAGAGCTACTGATGGCAATTGGTCTGAACCTAAAAACCTATCTTATCCAATTAATACTTACAATGACGAAATAGGTTTGGTCATTAATGCAAAGGGTGATAAAGGCTATTTTTCATCAGATAGAATAGCAGAGAAAGGTCGTGATATTTTTGAATTTGAAATGCCATTAGAACTGCATCCTCCCAAGGTCAACTATCTTAAAGGCTATGTTGTTGATGATAGAACAAAGAAACCTTTGGAAGCGTCATTAATTGTTCTTGATTTAGATTCACGAGATACAGTTGCTTATTCAAAATCAGATAGCAAACTTGGTGCTTATCTTGTTTGTTTGCCTCAGGGCAAAGATTATTTGTTTCATGCTGAGGCAGATGGTTATTTGTTCTACTCAGATCATTTTCAAATGAAAGAGAGAACAGATAAGCAAGCTCAGAAGAAAGATATTGCTTTAAAGGCTATACGGGTTGGAGAGAATGTCGTTTTAAAGAATATCTTCTTCGAAACAGATTCTTGGGAAATTAAATCAGAATCGGAAAGTGAACTCAACAGCCTTCATGAATTCCTGATCTTAAATAAAAACATCTGTATTGAAATTTCTGGTCATACCGATAATACAGGCTCTGATGAAAGGAATAAATCCTTATCGGAGAATAGAGCAAAAGCAGTTTATACCACTTTAATTGGAAGAGGGATCTCAGAAAATCGCCTGACTTATAAAGGTTATGCCTCAAGTAAGCCGATTGGTGATAATACAAGTGTCGAAGGAAGGGCGATGAATCGAAGAACAGAGTTTAAAGTCATAAAGAAATAATAATTAGTGCCTAAAGTATTTATAAGTGTCTTAAGTACTTATAAATAAATTGCACCGTTCGCTAATTAAGAATAGTGTTAAGCTAATAACGTGTTTTATCATTTAAAACAAGTCGGTATTAAGTCTAAGTACTTTTAAATTGTTTACTCACTATAAATAGAACCAGAAAATACACCTTAAAATATTAGAAGTTATGCAACCGATATATTTAGATTATAATGCCACAACACCTATCGCAAAAGAAGTGGCTGATGAAATGAGGCCTTATTTGTATGATTATTTTGGGAACCCATCCAGTTCTCACACCTACGGAAGGGCATGTAAAAAGGCTGTGCAGAAGGCCCGAAAACAATTGGCAGCTTTGCTCAATTGTGAAGCTTCGGAAGTGATATTCACTAGCGGTGGAACAGAGTCGAATAATTATGCACTAAAAGGTTATGCTTTTGCAAATAGAAGTAAGGGAAATCATATTATCACCACTTCCATAGAGCATCCCGCTGTTAGTGAAGTTTGTAAATATCTGGAAACAGAAGGTTTTGAAGTGACTTATTTGCCTGTTGATGACACAGGACGTGTTCAAGTTTCTGATGTAGAGGCGGCAATTCGAACAGAAACGATTTTAATTTCGGTGATGTATGCGAATAACGAAGTGGGAACACTTCAACCCATTTCTGAGATAAGTGAGTTGGCTAAAAAGCATGGTATTGCTGTTCATTCTGATTGTGCACAGGCCATAGGAAAAGTTCCTGTTGATATTCAAGAATTGGGTGTTGATTTGCTGACTGTTGCAGGTCATAAATTTTATGGACCTAAGGGGATTGGAGCTTTGTATATAGGTAAAGGTGTTGAATTGCAGAAGTTGATGCATGGTGCCGATCATGAAAATAACTTAAGAGCAGGAACCGAGAATGTTCTGGAAATTGTGGGTTTGGGTAGAGCAGCCAAGCTGGCTAAAGCCAATTTGCAAACAAGTTTCGTTCACGATAAATCTTTAGTTAATCGATTAAAACAAGCCTTATTAGTTCTCGATGATATTCAGTTTAATGGAAACACAGACTTCTGTCTACCTAACACTTTGAGTGTATCCTTTAAAAATATAGAAGCTAATACACTTCTCTCAAACTTACCTCAGGTTGCTGCATCAGCTGGTGCGGCTTGTCATACCGATTCAATTTCGGTGTCAGCAACCTTGGCAGCCATGCAATTAGATAAAGTTTATGCTATGGGGACTGTTCGTTTCTCCGTAGGAAAGTATAGCACCGAAGATGAAATTGATCAGGCAGCAAAAGCCATTGTTGAAGCCGTTCATAAATTAAGAGAATAAGATGATTAAATCATAAAGTGAAATGTGGGGACGAAATCTTTTTAGACAAAAAAGGACTGTAGTATAAGTAGTCCTTAATTATAATCGAAGCTTTTTAATCGGCAAAAGAAAGTAGGAGTTCTTTTGCAAACTTCGTTGAGTTATTCAACAGGTGCTCATTTATGCTTCTCATTTTACCAGATTTCTTATAAAGTTTTTTGTCAGAAAACCAGTCAGAGCAATTGGTGAATAAAGCAGGTGTTCCTTGTTTACCATATTCAGGAAGAGATTTGAAATGAATATCCTTTATCACATAATTCGTTCCTGTACTATTTTGCGTGATTCCCAGTGTAAATAAGATTTCAGTTTGAAATGTAGATGGCTTTTTACTTAGGTAGATCAGAGTTTTTCCCTTGTAAATAAATTCCTCTGAATTAATACGAACAATATCGCCTGAAATAGAATGATCTGTAGATTTTAGCCAATTTTCATATTTATCTAATTGGAGTGATTTATTCTCTGTTTGAAGCTCAAATTGAAGTTTACCATTTGTATGCTTTTGAGACTTGATATTAGCATTATTCTGAGCTGAAATTGAGAATTGACCCAGAATTAGCATCGAAATAAGCATGAGAATTCTCATAATAGACATATTGGGGTTAGAAATTGAATTCTTTTCAAGACTCTTAAATGTACTTTTTATTTACGATAATTCCAAGATCATTTTATCTGCTTATGTCTGTAAGGCTTGATGTATATGTTTTTTTAAATAGATATTTGAAAATGAACACTATGAACTTATGTTCGGTCTGACAAACTTGACAAACTTGACACTTGCATATGATGTCCTTATGAAATACTTTTACATCGTAGAGTTAAAAAAAGAGGTGTAGTTTTCTTTTTTTGACTTTAACATCTTGTAAGATGTTAAATTTTCATATTAGTGCTTGTATCTTTTGATCGAGTTTAAAATATGGTTTAGTTGTAAGTAATAAAAAAGGGGTTGTCAGCCCCTTTTTTTATTTTCCCTCTTTTCCCAACATTATTCTTCACATTCCTACTTTATTCTAATTGGGATTTCTATTTTTGTTAGACTCTACTAGAAATAGATAAAACGACACACCGTAAATCCTTTTTTGAATATGATTATAAAGATTCCAAACTTAAAGCACATTGTCTTAGCTACTTTCTGTTTTCTAAGTTTGTCAAGTATTGCGCAATCTGATTTTGTGAGTTCACAGCCTCTGAGTTCAGTGTATGAAACAGATGCTGCTTGGGCTGACTCTATCATGTCAGGTATGAACCAAGATCAGAGAATTGCACAGCTGTTTATGATAGCAGCTTACTCCAATAAAACGGAAGCTGAGCAAAATAAAATCTTAAACCTGATCCAAAAATATAAAATTGGAGGTTTAATTTTCTTTCAAGGAACACCTAAAGAACAGGCTAGGTTGACCAACCTTTATCAAAGTAAATCTGATTTGCCATTATGGATTGGGATGGATGCTGAATATGGTTTGGGAGCTCGATTAAAGCAAACGCTTAAGTTTCCACAACAAATCACAATTGGTGCGGTTCAAGACAATAACTTACTCTTCCAGTTAGGAAAGGAGATGGCTTTTGAATGTCGCCGTATGGGTGTGCATGTTAACTTTGCGCCTGTTTTAGATGTCAATAGTAATCCTAAAAACCCTGTTATCAACTCTAGATCGTATGGAGAGGGAAAGTATAATGTGGCAGATAAGGGAATTGCTTTTTCCTCTGGATTGCAAGAGGGCGGTGTCGTTGCCGTTGGTAAACACTTTCCGGGTCATGGCGATACCGATACCGATTCGCACCACGATTTACCTGTCGTTGATCGATCAAGAGAGGAATTGGAAGAAGTTGAGTTGTATCCATTCAGAAAGTCTGTTGAGGCTGGTATTGGTGGTATTATGGTGGCTCATCTGAATGTGCCAGCATTAGATAAGATTGCAAAAGCGTCAACCTTATCAAAGCCAATTGTAACTGATCTGTTAAAGAACGAACTTGGTTTTAAGGGCTTGGTTTTTACCGATGCTTTAAACATGCAAGGGGTTCGAAAATTCTATAAGCCAGGCGAAGTTGATGTGAAAGCAGCTATTGCCGGAAATGATGTGTTGCTATTCTCCGAGGATGTGCCCAAAGCTATCAAGGAAATTAAAGCAGCCATTGCTAGAGGTGAATTAACACAGTCTCAAATCGATCAGTCCTGTTTAAAAATATTGAAAACCAAATACTGGTTGGGATTGAGTGACTACAAACCAGTTTCGATGGATCGATTGTGGTCGAATTTGAATACTCAACAAGGCATGATCTTAAGACGTATGCTTATTGAAAATGCTATGACTGTAGTGAGTAATAAGAAAGATTTGTTGCCTCTAAAACGATTGGATACATTACGAATTGCATCTGTGGCAATGGGGGCGAAAAAGCGCAACCATTTTCAAGAGTATTTAGGTCGTTATACCAATATCGATTTTTATCAGATTGATAAGAATGCAACTCAAAAGCAATACAATACACTTTTGAAGAATTTAGAGTCTTACAATTTGGTTGTTGTAAGTAAGCATGATACTGACAGAAGAGCTTCTAAAAAGTTTGGTGTGACTGATCAGACGGTTTCGTTTGTGAACAATCTGTCTAAACGAACAAAGGTTGTTTTCGACTTGTTTGCGAGTCCTTATGCTCTCGATTTTTACAAGAAATTAGATAAGTTGGAAGCCATCATTGTTTCCTACGAAGATAATGCTGAGACCCAAATGGCTTCGGCACAAATTGTATTTGGTGGGATTGCTGCTAAAGGGCGTCTACCAGTTTCGGTGAATAAGGATATTCCGGAAGGTGCTGGTGTTAATACTGAGAAGAACCGATTGGGCTATGCATATGCTGGACAGACAGGCTTTGATGCTTCTCAATTCAAAAAGATTGACTCCATTGTTCAGGATGCGATAAAAGAAAAAGCCACACCAGGTTGTCAGATTGTAGTTGCTCATAAGGGCAGAGTCATCTACAATAAGGCATACGGTTATCATACTTATGATAAGAACGTCAACGTTAAAACGACTGATTTGTACGATTTGGCATCAGTAACAAAAGTCGCTGCTTCTTTGCCAATTTTAATGCAATTGGTCGATCTGAAAAAGATTGATATTGATGGTCAGTTGGGTGATTATTTATCGGCTGCTAAAGGAACGAATAAGGATACTTTGATATTACGTAAAATATTGGCTCACGAAGCCAGGCTTTTACCTTGGAAACCCTTTCATCGCGAAGCTGTAGATACGGCTCGTTTACGTCGTGATTTGTTTAGTCATGATTCATCCCGAGTTTATCGAGTTAAGGTAGGTAAGCATCTTTTTGCAAATAAGAATTACAGGTTCCGTAAAGGCATGTTTAATACTACGGCGTCAAAGCAGTATCCTGTTCAAATTGCTAAGAATTTATATGTAAAAGAAGGTTTTAATGATACCATATACAAGCGTATTTTGGCTACTGATTATAGAGAAACCAATGGTTACAAATACAGCGATTTAGGTTTTATTCTGTTTAAAAAAATGTTCGAAGAACAATTATCTTCCAGCATGGAAAGCTATGTGAAGAAAAATTTTTATCGTAAACTTGGAGCTGGAACTTTAGGCTATCATCCTCGACAGCGTTTTAGTTTGTCACGCATTGCACCCACACAAAACGATAAGTTTTTCAGAAAGCAATTGATTAAAGGCTACGTGCAAGATCCAACTGCAGCTATGCTTGGTGGTGTAGCAGGTCATGCTGGCATTTTCGGAAATGCAGCTGATGTGGCAAAGCTGATGCAAATGTATTTGCAAAAGGGAAGCTATGGCGGTGTGACTTTTTTCCAGTCAGAAACGCTGGATAAATTTACCTCTCGCGCTTATCCTGAAGGAATCAATAGGAGAGGTATTGGTTTCGATAAGCCATTTTTAGATCATACGGATACCAACGGTCCAACAACAACAAAAGCCTCAGCCAATAGTTTTGGGCATACTGGTTTTACAGGAACCATGGTTTGGGTCGACCCAGATTACGAATTGGTTTACGTTTTTCTTTCAAACCGTGTTTATCCAGATGACTGGAATATCAAGTTGATGAAAATGAATGTGAGAACAAATATTCAAGAGTGTCTTTACGATGCGATTATCCCTCCAGTGGTTGTTGATACCACTACAAATATTGTTGGTCTTAATCTACCATAAACTGATTGGTTTCTTAAGCAAATTGACGTTTAAATAACGAGTGTCTTCAGTAACTTCCATTCCCAACCACAGCGGTTTTTCAAATTCCTGATTTTCTGATTCCAATTCGAGTTCGGCTATAATCAATCCCTTATTTTCTCCCTCAAACACATCTACTTCCCAATTCATTCCCACATGTGTAATAATGTATCGGGTTTTCTCAATTGTCTTCTCACACTTACTTAGTAACTCCTCAGCATCCTTTAATGGAATTTCATATTCATACTCCAATCTCGACAAAGGGGTGGTTCCCATTTTAATGGTTAGGAATCCTTTAGCTTTCGTAATTCGGATACGCATACTTTTAGCCTTTTCACTCCACAAGTAGCCTTGTACAATTCGATTCCCCTTATGAGGTAATATCAAAAGATCTTCTTTTATCAGGTATTTGCGTTCTATTTCTGTTGCCATTTTTAAAGTCTAAAAGCGTTGCCCTGAGCGGAGTCTAAGGGTCGAAAAGTTAACTGTAGAGACTGCGATTTATCGTGTCTTAAGTTTCGAAATACATTCATTAACCAAACCTAAATAAAAAAGTATTTAGTGAAAATCAGTGGCTCATTTCTTTTATTCTCACATCCTCTAATTACTTAAGGCATTTTTTCCAGTTGAATAAACGATTAGCTTATGGAATACGCATAAACTTGTGCGCCTGTAAAGAAATATTCCACTTCGGATTATTCTTCACATATTCCACAATAGCTTTAATGTTGTGGACGTACTGACTCCATTCCGATTGCAAGTAAAGCAAGCAATCATCACCCACCAATTTGGCGTGCTCTTCAGCCAAAGCAAAATCTTTCTCCAAATCGAAGATGATAAATTTTAATTCATTTGCTTTTTTGTACGAGCTAGCTACTGGAGCTTTATTCTCCTTTGGCGATAAACAAATCCAATCCCATTCGCCTGTAATTTCGTAAGCCCCTGAAGTTTCAAGAAAATTCTCGATGTTGTGCTTCTTCAATTCCGAACACAAAGGCTCCAAATTGTATAGCGATGGCTCACCACCTGTCACCACAACCGCTTTGGCTGGCGACTCAACAGCTTTGCGAACAACCTCTTCAACCGAGATTAAACGATGCTCTTTGGGGTTCCACGAAATTTTAGAATCGCACCAACGGCAGCCTATATCGCAACCACCAATACGTATAAAGTAAGCTGGCTTACCTGTGTGGAAACCCTCGCCCTGTATGGTGTAGAAGTCCTCAACCAATGGTAAATCGGTTCCAGCTTCGAATATGTCTTTGTACTTATCTCTCATGATCTATGTGTTACGGACTAAATAAAAGGCTTCAGTCTTTGCGGAGATGGTATGTTTCGCGATAGGGAATACCCCGTACCACTCAAAATAACGCTTATAAAAATGGATCACAAAAATAATCGCTTTATTAAGATTAAAAAAGGAATAGGGAAGTCTTTTTAAAGAAAGCAGCAATACAATAAGTTAGAATAGATTTTTCTAATGAAAAGCAATTCTCAACTAGAATGAGTCGTCTTTTTGTTTTTTTGTGGAATTTGCAATGCAAATAAGTCCACTTTTTGAAAAGACAAGGAATTTGCATCACAGATGAGTCATCTTTTTGTTTTTTCGTTGAATTGGCAACGCAAATAAGCCCACTTTTTGAAAAGACAAGGAATTTGCATCACAGATGAGTCGTCTTTTTGTTTTTTTGTGGAATTTGCAATGCAAATAAGCTCACTTTTTGAAAAGACGAGGAATTTGCATCACAGATGAGTCGTCTTTTTGTTTTTTCGAGGAATTTCCGATAGCAATGAGCACTATTTTCCCACATGAGAGGGTAAAAAGTAACATGACGTCCTATTTTTTGACATGGTGGGGTGAAAAGTGACATGATAGCTCATTTCGCTACATGAAGGCGTGTTTTGATAAGATTTTCGTCATGATTATAAACAGCACTACGCCCATCTGAGTTTCGTCTACATTCTCTATTTACTACTGATTTACCCGCTCATCAAGATATAATACAGCTGCCCTGTTTTTCTAGATATAAGCTCCTGTGGATTTGTAATCCACAGGTTGGGAGTAATAGGATTTATAATCCGAAGTTTGGTAAATATGTTTGGTAACTATAGGTTTAATAAGGCTTCTCAATTTATCTGATGAATTTTCTAGAAGCTGATAAATCATCAGATAAGTCTGTCCGCTTTTTTCCCGCTCATCAGGATATGAAGTAGCTGCTCCTGATTTGTAATCAAGGCTTATTGAGGAATAGAATTTATAATCTGAATTGTGCAGTAAATACGTTTGGCAATTAAGGGTTTAAAAAGGCTTCTCAATTTATCTGATGAATTCTCTTGAAGCTGATAAATCATCAGATAAGTCTTCGCACGGCTGTTCCCAATTCATCCTATAAAGCACTTGTGGCAATTTGCTTTCCTCTTTTTAATCCGAAGGATTCGCATGTCTATAGATAAGGACATCAAAAAAAAAGATAGGATTCCCAAGGAGATCAACAAACGGTTAATAATCGTAGGCTATAAATATGTAATCCCTTCGGGATTGTAGAAAAGCATTGTTTCGGTATAGATTAAGCTCATTTATTTCGTTTAATAATTTGTGATAATTTGTGTAATCTGTGGTTAAACTATTTTTTTATTTAAAAGGCTTAGGCTTCTTAATTTATCTGATGAATTTTCTAAAAGCCGATAAATCATCAGATAATTCCGCACGCTTATTCCCATTTCATCTTATAAAAAAACTGTGAATACTATAATTAATGCTAGATAATACGTATAAATATATCAATAAACCTAAAACAGTCCTTTTATTGAATTAATTTCACAAAATAAAGCATTAATAATAAAAACGAAAATGAGAAGAGCTGTACTAATCCTAGCAATACTAGTAGTTACAATTGTTGCAAAGGGGCAAAGTTTAAAGGGATACAAACTAGGAACCCTTGTAAAAGTAGTGGTAGATTGGACTACAGTAGGAGGTGTAAGAGGTCAGATAACGGGTAATACTTCAGAAGAAACTAATGACAAGGATATTTTATATTATGTGAGTTTCAAAGGGTTTTATTCGGGAAGCGATAAGGCTGTAGGTTTTGCTAATGGTATAATAAAGCACTACAAACTAGATGTGAAAATGGAAGGAAATAAAGGATTTAGATATAAAAAAGCTAATGTCATATATGAAGTAGCTATTAAAGAATGTGATCTGCCAGATTGTTATGATGTTAGTTTTAGTATGCTTGATTTAGAAGCCAAAGCAGAAAACACGAAACAGAAGGAAAAGCGCTATAAGGAGTCCTTGGAAAACGCTTATTAAATAGCTTATTTTATACCTATTCAGTTAAAGAGTCTCTATTTTAAATAGGGGCTTTGTTGTTTTAAGGGGTAGACTCGTGTGCTATAAACATGTAATCCCTTTGAAATTAAGAAATGCATTGTTTCTGTATAGTTTCAGTTTATTTCTTTTGTTTAATAATTTGTGAAAATTTGTGTAATCTGTGGTTCATTTATTTTAAAAGCTTCACCCAATCACCTTACAAAGCGCCTGTAGGAATTTGCTTTCCTCAGAGCTG
>JADGEF010000080.1:0-6792 GCA_016744515.1 Marinifilaceae bacterium
TACCTAAGTTTGTTCTGATTTTTTTCGTATTACTTAAAGATGTGCAGAAGGCTGCAAGTTGGCTCATTAGCCTATTTGCTAACGTGAAGAAGGGAAATAAGTATGAATCTAAATCGAAAAGTAAAATGGAGCGTTCCGAGTTTTTATATCAAATGGGCTTAATGCTTGCTGCCATTCCTTTTGCCTCAATACTATATGGGCTTACTAAAGGGAAATTCAACTTTCGCATTATGAAAGAAAGCCTAAACTTCCCAAACCTACCAGAGGCATTCCAAGGGTTTAGGATTGTGCAAATATCAGACATGCACCTAGGTAGCTTTAATAAGAATTATGAGAAAATTGAAAAGGCTGTAGAGCTTATTAATGAGCAAAAGCCTGATATCATTCTATTCACTGGCGACTTGGTAAATAATTTTTCTGAAGAGACTGAAGGCTGGGCTCCTGTTCTGAGTAAAATGAATGCGACAATGGGTAAATATTCCATCTTAGGCAACCACGATTATGGCGATTATTCTCATTGGCCATCGGCAGTAGCAAAGGCAAAAAACCTAAAAGGCATTAAAGATTTTCATAAGGAAGCTGGTTTTAAATTGCTTTTAAACGAAACAGAGCGCCTTAAAATAGAAGACGATGAAATTGCCCTTATCGGTGTTGAAAATTGGGGTAAACCTCCTTTCCCTCAACACGGTGATTTGGATTTGGCTATGAAAGGCAATAAAGATTTGTCTTTCAAATTACTTATGAGTCATGATCCATCGCATTGGGATGAAAAAGTACTGGATACAAATATCGACCTTACTTTTGCAGGCCACACGCACGGTATGCAATTTGGAATAGAACGTGCTGGCATTAAATGGAGTCCTGTTCAATACAAATACCCACGCTGGGGTGGCTTGTACAATAAAGGCAAGCAATTTTTGTATGTCAATCGAGGCTTTGGCTATATCGGTTTTCCAGGTAGAATAGGTATGCCACCAGAGATTACCCTAATCGAACTTAACTAATAGTTAGTATTTATTGATTTTTCAAAATATCATTTTTTGCTTTGTACTTTGTACATCGATCAAAAAATCAATTTTTCAAGCTTTGTACTTTATACATTGGGCAAAAAAACAACTTTTCAGTCTTTGTACTTTGTACATTGGGTGAAAAAACACTTTTTCAAGCTTTGTACTTTGTACATCGTGCAAAAAATCAATTTTTCAGGCTTTGTACTTTGTACATCGATAAAAAAACACTTTTTCAGGCTTTGTCAGTTTTAGATATTTACAAAATATTAGAATTTCTTTTTTTTAATTCCTTCATGTGTTTCCTTATCTTTTTTATAGCCCAATCGTAATGGCTTGATGTTGCCGAAACACAGTAACTTCCTAAACTTGTTGTTCCTGTCCAAGGAAAATACTTCTTTGTAAACAGCTCCTCATCTAAAAACGTATCAATTAGTCTCATTGTGTCTAAATAACTTTGCTGTACAAGAGTTATTGATGTATCTAAAGATGTTTCTTGATGTTTTTTCCAGAATCCAACATTCATTTGGGGATAAGTTTTCCAATTATAGGCTTCCGGTAAGAAGTTAGATTTCTCTCCTGCCTTATTGGACTTTATCCAATTTAGCAATAAAAGATGCCACTCATACAAATGCACTAGAACGTCTCTAATATTTTTATCTCTATCCTCAAAAGAAAATGATTTTTCTTGCTCTTCATTACTCATTGAATTGATTAAGTCAAACAATCTTTCAAAATTCTCTTCTCCACTTTTTTTCAATTGATCTTTTGTTGTTGGTCTTGCCATTCTATTCTGTTATTTTTGTTTGTTATCAAATTCATTTCAACTTATAATCAAACAGTTCGTTAGATTACACCAATAGGTTATTAGTTTGATATGCATTGCGCTTATTGCAATGTTATCTACAGAAAATGACAGATCTGTCACAACTAAATAAAACTCAAACTCACATCCTTAAGAAACTTTTCTTCGAGTAGGCGAACAACGCGCTTCACAACGGTACGACGTATTTCTAACTCAACAGGTAAGTTAGGATCCTGGTGGGCCAAATTAATACGTGTTCCATTTATGATTGTAATTTGATCGCTTTGCAATAAATAATGTGCAATTTGATCGGCAGGCCCTTCGCCCAAATGATAATTATTATCGTAGTCTTCAAGAATACGAGCAAGTTTACCAATAGTTAATATTCCCTCGGTAACCAAATTAATACCCTCCATATAAGCAACAGGCGGCAATTCAGGATCGGTAATGTTCATACCGGGAGCAAATTTCAATCCTAATTCTCGTGATACAATTTCAGCAGTAGATCCACCACAAATAATCTTTTTCCCCTTAAAGTGATAGATTTTCATTGCCAATTCAGAATCCTTATCCATTTCGAATGGAGGTCCGGTACAAAGCAATAGCTTACGAGGTTCTCGAAAGTAAACGACACCCGCACTGGTATCGTCCTTGGGTTCATCTTGGTCGTTTCTCGATGCACGTTTCACAATCTTTCTCCCCAATGCATTGGATGATATATAGGGCGATGATTTGATGTTCTGAGTGACAAATGCGACTACATTATCCAGCCCCCAACCAAAAGGATAAGCTTGTGAGCCCATTCCCGATTGCATAATACCATCGGACCAAAATAGAATACGGTCTTCTTTTCTAGCATTAAATTGGCAGGCTCTTAGAACCTTACCTTTATTTTCTTCACTATCTAATTCAATATTTTCCCATCCTGGATCAAAAAAGGTCGAACCTCTCATGATCACACAATCAGGGTTATCGAATTCCATAATACGAGTTGTACCATCATACTCAATATCAACAATCGTAAAAGTTGAATAGCTCACCTTTCGCACGGAACAAATTGGGAGCGTATTCATGATAATCTCAGCAATGGTTTTGAAATCTTTGTGCTCCATAGTGAAGTTTAAAGCCATGGATGCGGTCAAAGTTGCCAAAACATTCGCTTTCACGCCTGATCCCATGCCGTCACTAAGAATAACGATAGTACGGTTCTCTTCCTTAATTCGTCGAGATAAAAACACATCTCCACAAATCATATCACCATGATGAAACAATTGTGGGCAATCTATATCTAAGTGAAAATTATCCTCCATAGGAAAGCGATAAATGAGTGTGAACTTATTAGTTAGCTAATCAATTAATCAAAGTATCCTCTAAAAATCTACTCTTCCTTAGTGTGCGATTTAATAATCGAATTCAGGATTTTCTCTGTTTTAGAAGCTGATTCTCCCAAAAGGAAAGCAATTTGCTGAACGGTTTGAAGATTTTCTTTGATAACATCACGCGCTCGACCAATAACCTCTTCTGTTCTAACCTCTGGAGCATATAGGTCACGAATGATACCACCTACAACCTTATTCTTCTTAATTGTAAATACAGAAACATTGAACAAACGAGATCCATAATGCACATCCTTTTTTAAGATATCCTCACCATTCAGCAATACGGTTGAGAATAGTCGATGGAAAGGAATCACCTTAGTTAAATCGGCATCAACCAAACCTGGAATAATCTCATTCAACAACTTAGTTTCTTCGCCTAGTAGGTTGACGAAACTATTATTAGATTCAATTATTTTGAGATTCTCATTCACGATAACCACACCAGTAGGTAACTTCTGAAGCATGGCCGAAGTTGTTTCACTTGCCTCTACAGCCAAACGATGCTCTTCCTTAGCTTGTGCTTCCGATTCCTTAAGTGCAAGCTTAGTATTATTGAGTTTATCGTTCGTTTCGCCTAGTTTCTTGATGTAGGCGTTCATATTTTTAATCGTTACCGAGGAACATTGCTCAAACTTGGCAATTCCCTGCACGGTAGCTTCTGCAAATTTCTTACATGATTCATAGCCGCAAGATCCGCAACCAAGTTGATCTTCGATTTTACCTTTACCCATATCTGTAAGAACAGACTGCACTTCTTCAGCAGTTGGGACTGGCAAGCGTTGATCTTTTATAGAAAACTTACGCGACAAATCAATATGTGAGCAGGCATCAATCTCTTTTTGCCATTCATCCTTATCGAAGGTCTTTAATCGCTTACGAACGTATTTCAACACCTGAGAGCGACGAGAAAATTTACGCCCATTCTTAGATGTTCCAGCTCCCATGATACATCCTTGACAATAAAAGAGATCAAGGTGTTGACTCAAATCACTACTTCTATGAAATTCGTCCAAAGAACTAAGGAAGTTATTTCGCCCTTCGGTACTTATAATGTTTCCACGCAACATACTGTTATCAATTTCAGCCGCCTGAAATAAACCATGACTCATAGGGAATAGTCCGCCAATACGAGCGAATGGTGGATCAAATTCTGCATATTCAACCTTCTTTGCAGTCACCCCTTTTTCCTTAAAGAGTTTCCTCAATTCAATAAAACTAAGAACAGCTTGAACTTCGCCATCACTCTTATTGAAGAATTTCACATCATCTTTACTAGGCACACAAGGCGAAAGGGAAACGATCTTAACGTCCTTACCGTATTTCTCACGCACAACCTTTGCCATTGCGATAATCGGATTAACAATAGGTGCTAGATTCTCTACCAAATCAGGATAATAACGCTCAACATGATTAACCAAAGCTGGACACTTAGTTGACAGGTAATATTTTCCGTGGAAATTATTTAAAAGCTCTTTGTATTTATAGGCAACCAAATCTGCTCCAAAAGCAGCTTCAACCACATAATCAAAACCCAACTCACGAATCATACCTACAAAACTTCGATAATCGTTGATATCATCGAACTCGCCAGAGATACTTGGATCGCAAATAGCAACGACCTTTTCGTCACGTTGTAGAAGCTCCTTAACGTAGTCTTCCTCTTTACGATATTCAATTGCACCTTGAGCGCACATAGTCACACAATTACCACAACCGATACATCGATTGGCAATAATATGAGCATGATTATCTTTAATTTTTATGGCTTTGGATGGACAAACGCGTATACACGTATAACTCAGGTTACATTTGTCCTTATTTACGGTGATAAGTTGCATGGGGCTGCGGATTTAGGATGAGGGAAAGTGGATTTGGCTAGTAGTCTATACCTTAGGCTTCCTCAAAAACCTTTTTAAGAATATCAATGGCGCCTTCCGAATCAACTTCCTGATACAATTCCTCTTCTATCTTTAAAATTGGTCCGTTCGAACAGTTTCCTGTACAAAGCTCACCATGAAAAAAAACTGAATCTTGTAAATTATTCTTATCGAAGAATTCTTTAACTACTTGTAAGGTTTTGCCATTGCCTCTTGAAAAGCAAGAACTACCTAAACAAATGGTAACATCCGTTTTATCACTCATGGTATTGTTTATTTGTTTTGATTATTTTCGGTTATCAGTTATCTGTTATCAGAAACTCGTCTCACTCAGTATTTTCACCTTTTTACTTTAACCTTTATCCTTTCTTCACTTTAACCTTATTCCTCTTTCGACCATTCATAATTACTAATTCGTAATTGATAATTAAAATATGATCTCTTAAATATAGCTAAGATCTACATCTTTCAAAAACTTTTCCTCCAAAAGCGCAGCGATGTTCTTAACTACAGTTCTACGGATTTCAAGCTCAACAGGTAAATTTGGATCTTGATGCGCCACATTAATCTTAGTCCCATTGATAATTTCGATATGATCACTTTCCAAAAGAAGTCTTACAATCTGATCGGCAGGCCCCTGTCTTAATACCGTATTCTGATTGTAGTCCTTAAGCAAACGTTGAACTTTCCCCAAAGTCAAAATTCCCTCGGTAAGCAAATCGACACCCTTTAAAAATGAGATTGGCGGCAACTCAGAATCAGTAATCGTCATATCAATTTTCAGTTCTTCGCCGAATTCTCTGGATAAGATGCAAGCCGTTGTTCCACCACAAGCAATCTTTTTCCCTTTAAACTCACTTACCTGACGAGCCAACTGAGTATCCTTCGATTTACTATATGGAGGTCCTGTACATAGCAAAAGATCTCTTGGTTCACGAAAATAAACCACGGCACAAGAGGTATCGTCCTTAATTATATCACCATAATTTGCCGCTGCCCTATCTACCACAACTTGCCCCAATTGTTTTGCAGATAAATGTGGCTGACGTCTAATAAATCCTCTAACAAACTCGTTCAAATTATCGGTTCCCCATCCAAAAGGGAAACGCTTAGTTCCCATTCCTGAATTGGTTACCCCATCAGAACAAAACACGATACGATCTTCCTTTTCAGCCTTAAAGCGATAGGAATATAAAGTCTTACCCAAGTTATTAGCCCCTTCAATACTTAATTCCTCACATTTAGGTTGAAACAAATCCAAGCCACGAAGCACCAAACATTCTGGGTTATCGTAACGAATAATTCGAGTCTCACCATCGCACTCAATATCCACAATAGTAAAAGTTGAATAGCTGGCTTTTCGCTTGCTACAAATCGGTAAGGTTTGCATAATAACCTCGGCAGCCTTACCAATATCCTTATTCACACGCATATAGTTGAGAACCATCGAAGCAGTTAATGTTCCAAGCACATTAGCCTTAACACCAGAGCCCAAACCATCGGAAAGTACAAGAAGTGTTCTTCCCTCCTCCTTTATTTTTTCCGACATAAACACATCCCCACAAATCACCTGCTTGCCAGGATTCTTTTGAAGACACTCAACTTCTATATAATAATCGGATTGCATGCTTTTATTTAAAGTTCTTGGTTTAAATATATTTTGACGCTGATTAAATATGATTATTTATGATCTTCTAAAACTCACCCTTAAATCCTCTGAAGGG
>JADGEF010000080.1:6892-19697 GCA_016744515.1 Marinifilaceae bacterium
ATGCTTTTATTTAAAGTTCTTGGTTTAAATATATTTTGACGCTGATTAAATATGATTATTTATGATCTTCTAAAACTCACCCTTAAATCCTCTGAAGGGAACTCTATAACAATACTGTAACCCCATTCGAGCGTCTAAGTAATGAGAATTAATCATATTGAATCATTAAACTCTGTGTCTAATTCTTTTTCAGCTTAATTCGACGCTGATTAAATATGATTTATTTTGATTTGAAAAAACAAAAACTTCGGTATTGAACATCAATCATATTGAAATCATTAAAATCTATGTCTAATTCTTTTTCAGCTTAATTCGACGCTGATTAAATATGATTTATTTTGATTTGAAAAAACAAAAACTTCGGTATTGAACATCAATCATATTGAAATCATTAAAATCTATGTCTAATTCTTTTTCAGCTTAATTCGACGCTGATTAAATATGATTTATTTTGATTTGAAAAAACAAAAACTTCGGTATTGAACATCAATCATATTGAAATCATTAAAATCTATGTCTAATTCTTTTTCAGCTTAATTCGACGCTGATTAAATATGATTTATTTTGATTTGAAAAAAACAAGAAATTCAATCTTGAACATCAATCATATTGAAATCATTAAACTCTGTGTCTAATTCTTTTTCAGCTTAATTCGACGCTGATTAAAAATGATTTATTTTGATTTGAAAAAACAAAAACTTCGGTATTGAACATCAATCATATTGAAATCATTAAACTCTGTGTCTAATTCTTTTTCAGCTTTATTCGACGCTGATTAAATATGATTTATTTTGATTTGAAAAAAGAAAAACTTCGGTATTGAACATCAATCATATTGAAATCATTTTTAATCAGCGTCTAAAAAATTGCTTTAATTTTTTTCTTCTGAAAGAGTATAAAACTCAACAATAGAGTTCAGCATATCCTCTGTTTCCGAAGCGTTTTCGCCCAAGAGGTAAGCAATCTTCTGAACCGTTTCGAGGTTCTTCTGATTCACTGCTTTGGCTCTAGTAATCACTTCTTCTTGCTGAATAAAAGGCTGCGACATATCTCTTAAAATAGCTCCAACAATCTTATTGCGCTGTATGGTGAATAGGCTTAAGTGCAACATTTTATTCCCCAAACGGAAATCACGTTCCAAACTATCTTCACCTGTCGACAAGATGGATGAGAATAGCTTATAGAAAGGGGCTAACTTCTTTAAATCCGCATCCTTTAATCCAGGAATGGTTTCGAAGAGTTGCTCCATTTCTTCACCCATAATTCGGGCAAAACTCTGATTGGCTTCAACCACCTTCAAATCCTCATTCACAATCAGAACGCCAGATGGAATCTTACCCAAAAGAGCTGTTGACTTATCGTGAGCGATCTTTCGCATATATGAAGCGCACATATTGGGTTCCGATTTGTCGTCGAGATAGGCCTTAGCAAACTCGCGACAAGAATTATAACCGCAGCCACCACAATTGATTTCATCCTTATCGGAATACTTACCAATCATTTTTAAGGCTTCCTTTATTTTATTTTCGGGATGTTCAGGCTTAATAGCCACATCTATAGAATCAAAATCACGATCGATAGAGAAATTGAGAACTTGCTCTTTCACATCTTCCTCAGTTCTATTGATTATTTCTAAACGCTTAAGAGCACGTGAGTAAGTCTTCCTAGTTCCAGGACCATTCACACAACCACCTTCGCAAGCCAATAACTCGAGAAATATCAAACCTGGTTTTCTGTAGTAGGTCAAATCCTTTAGAACATCGTATATGCTACTAATGCCCGAGAAGGTCATAAATACAGCATCGGTAGTTGATGCATTATTCTTGATACCTGCAATCATTCCACCATCTATTGGGTATAAACTCCCCTTTCCTGCACGACGAGGTACAAAGCTAGGCTCCGTATCCGACTCGTAGAAAAGATCAGCCTCTAGGCCTTCTTCATCAAACCACTCAGCCAAATCTTTAAAGGATAAAGAAGCTTCCAGTAAATCACCAAAAGCATCACTTTCAGATTTCTTAGCAATACATGGACCTATAAAAACGATTTTGCAATCCTCACCATACTCTTGTTTCAACATTTTACAATGCGTTAAGAGTGGCGACAAAAATGGTATGATGTTATCCTTGTATTGCGGAAAGTGCTTACAAATCATTTCGACTACCGAAGGGCAAGCCGATGAAATATAAATACCCGATTGTTTCTCGTCCAAAAACTCACTCACTTTTTGCGAAACCAACTCGGCTCCCAAGGCAGTTTCCGAAACATTGGCAAAGCCCAATTCCCTGATGGCAGCAACAATCTGCTCATCCTTTAAATTTGGAAATTCAGACATATAGGATGGTGCCAATGAAACGATCACCTTATCGTTTCGTTTCAGTAGAGATTTCACACGGGTTAAATCGTTACGAACCTTCTTGGCACTCACAGGACAAACCAGCGTGCAATGACCACAATAAATACAATCCGCATGTAAAATTTGTGCTGCATTATTAATCACCTTTATAGCTTTTAACTGGCATTCACGTATGCACTTATAGCAATCCTGACAATCGTTTTGTTCGGTATATATAGGCTTTAAAACATCCATTTACTACAAATCTTATTTGTGACAAATTCCATATCAAAGCTCCGTATTTATGTCTTCTTCTTCATCCCGATAAGGATATTCTAAAACACATATTAGGATATTCTAAAACACATCTTTAAATATCCGTTCAAGGCTTATATAAACCATTATTTCATATCAGATTGAAATAAACATATGTTCATAACCACATCAAAATCAAGCGAATCTAAAATTTACTGTTGTAGTTTTCAAAAAATCAATAGTCTTTAATCAAATTGATTGAATATTATTGAGAATGCATATTAATAAGTGACATCTAAAAAGGTAGAAATGTATACAAACCCTATAAACAATAAGACACCAAGCGAATTATGAGAAAATTTTAATATACAAATCCATTACATAAGTAGGATGGTGTAAAACAATAAAAGACCAAAATATCTTTTTTAGTCAAAATGCGACTAAGTCACTAGTAATGATCTAATGAAATATGCGTAAATTATATAGAAAGCATAACTAATCAACAGTTTAGGTCATAATACAATGGGATTAATAAATAGGTTTTTGTTTTGAATATAGATCTTTTGAAAAAGACATGACACTAACAGCAATATACTAGAGGTACAATACACGCTATAATAAACTCAAGTCTTACAAACTAAACATAGTAGTTGATGAAAAAAATTCTTGGAATCTCTGCATTTTATCACGACTCTGCTGCAGCCCTTACCATTGGAGGTAAGATAATTGCTGCTGCACAAGAAGAGCGTTTTACCAGAATTAAACACACTCCCGATTTTCCGATCAATGCCATAAAGTACTGCTTGGAGGAAGCAGGATTGGACATAGACGAGCTCGATTCCGTGGTTTTTTACGACAAGCCATTACTTAAGTTCGAAAGGCTATTACAAACCTACTATGCATTTGCCCCAAAGGGTTTGCTATCCTTTTTAAAAGCCATTCCGGTATGGATAAATGAGAAGATGTTTCTAAAAAAGCTTATTTACAATGGCTTGAAAGAGGTAGGTTCTTACAATAAAAAGAATTTAAAACTTCTCTTTCCAGAGCATCACTTAACGCATGCGGCATCGGCCTTCTTCCCTTCTCCTTTCGAGAAATCGGCAATTCTTACCATCGATGGTGTTGGTGAGTGGTGTACAGCTTCCATTTGCATAGGCGACAAGGGAGACCTGAAGATGCTTAAAGAAATGGAGTTTCCACATTCGGTGGGTTTGCTTTATAGTGCCTTTACCTATTATATCGGTTTCACAGTTAATTCTGGTGAGTATAAACTTATGGGATTAGCGCCTTATGGTGATCCGGAAGCTGAACAGACGCACGAATATGCCAAACTCATAAAGAGTGATCTTATCGATATTAAGGAAGATGGTTCCATATGGCTAGACCAATCCTACTTTAATTATGCCACAGGTTTAAGAATGGTGAAAGATGATAAGTGGGCAAAGCTATTCGGACTAAAACGTCGAGAAACCGAAGCTGAGATTGAGCAAAAACACTGTAATCTGGCCTTAGCCATACAAATGGTAACCGAGGAGATTGTGATTAAAATGGCCAAAGAAGCCAAGCGGTTGACTGGTGCCGATTACCTCTGCATGGCAGGTGGTGTGGCTCTAAACTGTGTGGCCAATGGCAAGCTATTACGAGAAAACATATTTAAGGATATCTATATTCAACCTGCTGCGGGTGACGCTGGTGGAGCGCTTGGTGCAGCTCTTGCTGTTAGCCATATGTATTTTGATGAAGAGCGAATTTTTGATCCTACGAAAGATCAAATGCGTGGTGCTTACTTAGGTCCTGAGTTCTCCGAAAAGGAAATTCAGTCGATGAATAGAAAAGTAAAGAGCAATTTTAAACAATACGAGAACTTCGACGAGCTGAAAGAATTTGCAGCCAAGCAACTGACCACAGGGAATGTGGTAGGTTGGTTTCAAGGGAAAATGGAATTCGGACCAAGAGCCTTGGGTAACCGAAGTATTTTGGGCGATGCCCGAAACCCTGAGATGCAGAAAAAGCTGAATCTTAAAATTAAGTATCGTGAAGGCTTCCGTCCTTTTGCACCTTCTGTTTTGGCAGAGAAGTGCTACGACTATTTCGATTTAAAATCAGGATCGCCTTATATGTTGCTTGTTGCACCTGTAAAGGAAGATAGATGCAAGCAGCTGCCCGAAAACTACAACCAGCTCCCATTGTGGGAAAGGCTGTATTTCGAAAGAAGTGACATTCAATCGGTCACTCACCTAGACTTTTCGGCACGTATACAAACCGTTCATAAGGACACTAACCCACGTTATTGGGGTCTGATAAGCGAATTCGAGAAGCAAACAGGTTACGGACTTGTGGTAAACACCAGCTTTAACGTAAGAGGTGAGCCAATTGTATGTACCCCATACGATGCCTATCGCTGCTTTATGAGCACCGAAATGGACTATCTGGTTATCGACAATTTTGTGTATTGCAAAACAGAGCAGCCCGATTGGGAAAACAAAGAAAAATGGACAGTTAAATTCAAAATGGACTAAAAAATTAATTACGAATTACGATTGGGTTAAAAAAGTCGGCATGGTCACTGAGCGGAGAAGTGATTTATACTATTAAAATAATAGGGACTTAAAAATTTGCTTAGATAGCATTTCCGCTCAATACACGGTCTCATCTATCGGGTTCGTAATTAAATAACGAACCAATATCCGTATTTATCGTATATAAGAGAAAAGAAATAATTGCAAACAAAAAATATTGAAAGATGGAATTTTTATCTGACCTGTGGTTCTTTATGAAAGAGAGAAAGAAATTTTGGTTAGCACCAATCATCATTATCCTATTACTTATCGGATTACTAATCGTATTTGGTGGTGGTAGTGCAGTAGCTCCATTTATTTACACCATATTCTAAATACTATGAATCCAAAACTACAAAAAACGGATCCCATAAAAACCGTACTCGTCATTACAGTGGGTATGCTCATTGTGTTTGCACTTACGCAATGGAAATGGGCATTCAATGCAGCCGTTATTATCGGACTCTTGGGGCTAATATCCAGTTTCCTAGCCAAGCAGATTGATTTCCTATGGATGAAACTGGCTTGGGTATTAAGCTTAATCGTTCCCAACATTATTCTGTCCATTATTTTCTACTTTCTATTAACACCCATAGCCTTTCTTTCGAGATTGTTTGGTAAAAAGAATCTTCTGAATCTGAAGAATAATACGGATAGTCTTTTTAAAGACTACAATAAGGATTTTGACAAGCCCAGTTTTGAAAAGCCTTGGTAAATACATAATTAGCGTAATTAATAATGGCTGCTAAATGGGGATTAGCAGCCATTATTTTTCCCCCTAGAATCTAACATTAAACGTCATTCTGAACTTGTTTCAGAATCTTTATTCATCGAGTTATGAGATCCTGGAATAAATTAAGGATGACGAGTATATGAACCTCTTAATAAAACAAACAAGATTTATTTCAAAAATTATAAATTTGCATTAAGCATTCTTACTAATACAATAACTACATTTGCGCTTCGAAAAAACACAAATCAAGTAAACGATTAACTGATAGGTTTATATAAAAGGTGATATCAAAAAACAACCTTATACACTAGCCTTGCTCAAACAACAAGAATGAAAAAATTTGAAAGTGACCTTAAATACATAGAGCAAATCGCTAAAGAAAAACAGGATGAAAACATCTCTTTCCAGACTCACCTTAAGGAACAGGACTCAAAAAAGATAGATAAAATTGTTCATCGACTTTACAAAGAGGTTGAGAGTCAAATTGACTGTAGAGATTGTGGTAATTGTTGTCAGAACCTTAGACCTATAGCATCGCATAAGGAGCTTAGTCAGTTTGTTGCAGAGGAAAACATTGAATCCCTTATGTATGCAGAAAGTATACAGTGTATGCATCATAAAGACAAGGTGTGTACCGACTATTTAAACAGACCCGAAGAATGCAGACTATTTCCATATTTGGGCGAAGATGATTTTATTACGAAGACATATAGTGCGATTCAAAACTATAGAATATGCCCACATGTTTATAATGTCTACGAAGGTTTAAAAACAGAATTAAACTGGCAATACAATCCGACATCGAACAACAAGAAATAAATCTTTAGCACAAAAATTCTAAAGAAAACAATGACTATGGACTACTTTCCTGTCAGCAAGATCTATTATTGTAGTTAATTTGAGGTATTTGTTTAAAGGTGTGCAATTGAAAAGGCGTGGAAGACCTAAACAATATGATGGTAAGCTTAAAATGGAATAACAAATAGGTAAATAACCTATATACTTACAATTGCAAGCATATCTCTACTTTGCTTGCAATTGTAGGTTTAATAATATCCATCTAGAGATTTAAGGTTTGAATCCCTAATATAAGCCAAATATTCTTATCAATTCAATCAATTTATTTCCAGAACTTGTGAAAATGATGAACTGGACCATGGCCATTTCCAATTTCGTATTCGGTACCAGCTTTAATAGCTTCACTAATATATTCTTTTGCCATTTTAGCTGATTCTGACAAACTATAACCTCTCGCTAAAAATGCCGCTAAGGCTGATGATAAACTACATCCAGTGCCATGCGTATTATTAGAAACGATTCTTTTTGAAGCTAAATCATCATATTGTTTGTTTTCAAAATTATAAAGAACATCAACCAAATAATCATCGTTTAAGTGCCCAGCTTTTAATAATACCGAAACTTTGTATTTTTCAGCCAATTCTTTTGCAACAACTCTAAATTCAGATTGTGTATTAATTTTTCTGCCAAGTAGTATCTCTGCTTCTGGTAAGTTAGGTGTAATCAATCTAACTCTAGGAAAAAGATAGTTCTTTAGCTCATTGATAGCTTTATCTATGAGGAGTTTATCGCCTGAAGTCGCAACCATCACAGGATCAAGAACCACATTCTTGATTTGATATTTATCTAAACAATAGGCTACAATCTGAATCATTTCTGTAGAATGCAGCATGCCAATTTTAATAGCATCTGTTCCTATATCATCAAGCACTGCCTCAATTTGGGATTTTAAAATGTTTCCAGAAATAGGATAAATATCTCGTACTCCCATTGTATTTTGAGCAGTAATAACCGTAATTGCTGAGCTCGCATAGCAAGCACAGGCAGAAATGCTTTTAATGTCAGCCTGAATACCAGCACCACCTCCAGAATCACTCCCAGCTATTGTTAGAACTCTATTATATTTCATATTTCCTTAGTTTTAAATATTAAAACTGAAAAGCAAAAATCACGTTAACCGAGGAAAATGAAAATAAGAGCTTAAAAGAATACTCTTTATTGGGGCTCGTTTTCCTACGCTACAATTATGCATATCAGGTTCTAGGGTTTTATCTCAGCCTTCAAATAGGCACCCCTAACGGTATCACAAAGATATTATTTTTAGGATTCGATCTGAACAAAAGTACCTAAAGTTAAAAGTGAAGTATTCATGAGTGTCTAAAGTACTTAGAGCAATATACATATCACGTAAAGCTTATTTAAAAAGAGACAAAGAGCTTGTTGCAAATACTTTGCGCTTTTTACGTTTCTTTCGTTTGCGATCTTTGCGTGAAAATTTGAAACAAAAACAAGACTTATATCTAAAATAATGTGAAAATTTAAACGATTTGTCTATTTTTGACAAAAACATACACATATGCTAAGTATCTCTCAAATAGTAGAAAAAATTATTGCTCACCAACCTTTTCTGGCAGAAGCTTTAGTTGAAGGCTTAATTAATGTCTCCTCTTTGGCTCGTAAGATTCAACCCGAGGTGAAACAACATTTTGGTTCTGAAGTTAAAGGCGGTGCAATTGTAATGTCAATAAACCGCTTGATTCCAAAAATGAAAGGTAAAATCTCACATCTTGGTACTGAGGTTGTAGTTCGAGATATTATTGTTCGTTCTCAATTAGTTGATTATACCTACAAGAATTCGAATATGCTTATTGAAAGACATACTGACCTTCTTAGAGCTATTGGACCAAATCAGGAGTTCTTTTACACAATGGTTCAAGGTGTATTTGAATCAAACTTGGTTGTTAGTCAATCTTTGGCAGAGCAAGTAGAAGAGATATTCAAAAATGAAAGCTTATTAAGCAAAAGTAGTCGACTATCAGCTGTAACTTTAAAGCTACCAGATGAGAATGCACAACAGGCTGGTTTTTATTACCATATTTTAAAGAGTATTGCTTGGGCTGGAATCAATATCCGTGAAGTAATTTCAACAACCAATGAATTCACTCTAGTGGTTAATGATGATGCTATTGATAAAACATTCTCTGTTCTTAAAAACTTAGGTCAGAATTAATCAAATAAATATTGAGGATTTTTCTTCAATTATTATAAAATATAAAAGGGATGCCAATGGCATCCCTTTTATGTTTTGTTACAATTGCTTATTTCAATACAGCTTTTACTTCATTCAATAAAGAATCAACATCTTCTCTTTCTGGAGCAAGTGTTTTAGCTTTTGTATACTGAGCAGCAGCTTTCTTATAGAAAGATTTAGCTTTAACAATCTGAGCAGCGAATTTAGCTTTTTCAGTATTTGCTAATGGATTAGCAGCAGCCTGAATTTTAGCACCTTTCCCGAAATATAAAGAACCAAGGCTAACAATAGCATCAGTCTTCATTGCTGACTTCACTTCGATAGCTTTTTTGTATGATTTCTCAGCAGCAGCAAATTTAGAAGCTTGCTGAGCTTTCTGACCTTTAATAAGGTAGTGCTTAGCAAGAGTCTTAGCTAATTTAGCATTCTTTGCAGGAACTGCAGCCATACCAGCTTTTAAAGTAGCAACCATTTCGTCATACTTCTTTTGCTTCTTAAGAGAAGTTGCTTTTCTTAAGTATGAGCTAGACAATTTATACTTAGCAGCAATAGCCTTATCAAAATAGATTACAGATTTAGCGTAATCTTTAATCTTATAAGCTGCATATCCAACGTTATAAACTGTTTTAATATCTGCTGAAGCCTCAGGAGTTCTTAAATAGTTTTCTAGGTGAACGATAGCTGTTTTGTAATCTTTAGCTTTAAGAGCGGCATTTCCGTCATTCTTCAACTTTACAGCATCTTGAGCAAAAGCCCCTAAAACACTCATACAAACAACCAGAGTAAGGATTAATTTTTTCATATTTTCAATTGATTTTTAGTTTTCTGATCAAGGCCACAATACAATATTAATTCAAATGATTTAGAGGAATTAAAGGTGTTCTGTTTACTGACCAATATGATTTTATGTTTCTAATTTATGTTCCTATTTTTCAAAAACAAGCCTAAAAATAACCATTTCATTAAATAATCAAATAAAATTGGTTAAAAAATTGATGAGACTAGCCTATTGCTAAGTGAGTGTTATCACATAATCAGACATTAAGCCCCAATAAAAATTTAAAACTCCAGTTGAACAAGCTCTCCAAAACCAGCTGGAGCTTCGTTAAAAGCTTCTTTTAATTGGATTTTCTTATGTATAGCCTGAATTGTTCTGATCACTCCACCATGAGTAACAATAGCAATATCTTTATGCCCCAACGTCTCCAATTCATCCAAAAACTGTACCACACGCTCATGAAGCATCACAAAAGATTCCCCATTGGAACATTTCTTGTTTACAAAGTCTTCCATCCATTTATCAAGTAAAGGGTCTTTAATCTCATCCCAAGCCTTACCTTCCCAGTCACCAAAATTCAATTCCATCAAACGATCGTCGAAAAGAACTGCATCTCCAAACAAATCTGTAGCTAATGTTTTTGCACGAGTTAATGGGCTAGAATAAATTACATCAAATTTTAAATCAGCAACACAGCTCTTTACCACTTCTAATTCTTCTGGGTAAGTCTCAAGTAATTCAACATCTTTTTGCCCGTAACAAATGCCTGGCTCAACATTAACTTTAGTATGTCTTATAAGGTGAAGTATCATATCTATCTTAATTATTTTTGAATGAATAGACAAAAATAGTATTCTAAGGGGAATTGTAGCAAAAAAGCTACCTATTCGGATAGCTTTTATTATAAACTCTATTAAATACGGTTAATTATAGATGAACTGAGATAATATAAAAACTTAAATAGATTACAATCTCAACCACTTGTTGAGTCGCACCTATGCAGTCACCCGTGTAGCCTCCTATCCATTTCTGGAAGTATCGGCCTAAAAGGAACTTGGCTATAAAGGCTGGGATAATGATCAGGAAGAATTTGATATCTTGCAAAAGTAGAATGGGGAAAAGACCTGTCAGCCATAAAAATAGTTGGTTGCCTCCACTTAACTTGTGAGCGTAGTTCTTAGCCTTCGAATTATCAACTCGTGCATAATTGTGACTATTTACTAAACTACCAGCAAGTGTTCTGCTAAGTGAATGAGCCACAATAAGAACAATTGGCAGAGAGCTTTCAGAAATGGCTTCCATACCAAAGAAACGAGCCAAAACAACAAAAAGAATCCCTGAGATACCGAAAGCTCCAACTAAGGAATCCTTCATAATATCAAGAATACGTTCCTTGTTCCAACCGCCACCAAAACCGTCACAAACATCCATAAAGCCGTCTTCGTGCAAAGCTCCTGTTAGTAAGGTGGTAAAAACCATACACAGAACAAGGGATATGTTAAAAGGTAACAACCAGTGACAAAGCGCAAACACCAAGCTACTCAATCCACCAATAATAATGCCTGCAATTGAAAAATATTTGACTGCTTCATGTTGATAAGCCTTTTCAAATTTGCCCCATCGTGGAAAAGGAATTCTAGTGAAAAAGGAAAGAGCGGTAAAAAAAATATTGAGTTCTCTAAACATGAAAGTTTAATTGATATAAAATGGCTTAAAAAATAGACGCTGATTAAATATGATTCTGTATGATTACAAGTAAATTATTATTTATCATACTTGATCTGCGTCAAATTCTCTAATGTTTAAATTTTATGGTACTACTACGAATTTAGTCGGCGTTACTAACACCAGCATCTTCGAAACTAGCCATCTCGTTAAGGAAATTAACCGCCGATTGAATCAATGGGAAAGCAACTGCAGCACCTGTACCCTCGCCCAAACGCATGTCCATATCCAATAGGGGGTTTGCTTTAAGCTGATCGAGCATGAGTTGATGTCCTTTTTCTTTCGACTTATGTGTGAATATACAATAGTCTAGAATATTAACATTTATTTTTGAGGCAGCCAACAAAGCAGAGGTGGTGATAAAACCATCAACCATAATGGTCATTTTTAGCTCAGCTGCCTTAAGCATCGCACCTGCTATCATTACAATTTCGAAACCACCAAAATAGGTTAAAACTTCGTTAGCTTTATTCGTTCCTCGGTACTTCGAAAGCGCACGACCAAGAATTTCATACTTACGTTGCAAACCTTCGTCATCCCATCCGGTACCACGACCAACACAAGCGCTCAACTCTATATTGCTAAGAAGATGAAGAATAATAGCTGCAGACGATGTATTCGCTATTCCCATCTCTCCAAATCCAATAATATTAGATCCCTCAGAGTAAATACGCTCTACTAAATCGGAACCACGTTTCATAGCTTCTTCAAACTCTTCAGTCGTCATTGCTGATTCGTTTAAATATGATTTCGTTCCGTAAGCAATTTTGGCATTAAGAACACCTGAACTCTTATCAAAGTCGTAGTTAACACCTGCATCTATAATACGAATATCAATATCATGTTGCTTGCCAAAAACGTTAATTGCTGCACCACCGTTCATAAAATTAGCAACCATTTGCCAAGTTACTTCCTGCGGATAAGGACTTACGCCATCATTAGCAATACCATGATCACCAGCAAAAACCATAATTACAGGTTTTTTGAGTTCCGGACTCAAGGTATTTTGAATACAACCAATATGCTTGGCCATATCTTCGAGTTTACCTAGCGAACCAAGTGGTTTCGTTTTTAAATCAATTTTATGCTGAAGCGCTTCAGACTTCTCTGTATTAAGAGCTTCTATATTATATTGTATCATATTATATATGTTTATGTGTGAGTATTTACTTAAGTCAGTATCTAAGATAATTATTTTGCTTTAAAAATAGAGTCTATATATAGTTCACTTATCACTTTAATCTGTATTTCCTTTAAGCTTACTACGTTTCAACTATGCTTAATGTACTATTTTTGTATTTTTCAACTTTAACCTTTTCACTTTATCCTTTAAACCTTATACAGTAGCCTCTTCGACTGATTCACTTACACC
>JADGEF010000081.1:0-16144 GCA_016744515.1 Marinifilaceae bacterium
TAAAGCAGAATGTAAACCCTAAAAATTTATAGACAAAGAAGTATCCATTTCTAATGCTAGAGAGTTAGCTTCTTGGATTATTGATTCGGGATAGCCATTAGAGATTATACCGAATAGAATACTTATGGCGGTATTTCCTTGTAAAATAACCCAAACTCAAATATATCAGCTCAAAGGTCGAACGTTTCGTTCGTCCTTTATTTTTACCCATTCATTTCTAATTGAACTATCAGAACAAGTTCTATTTTTTTTACCTTTGGTATCTATTTGAAAAATGTCATGATCAATGGCTTAACGATTCAAACTAAAATACATGCAGTTTAAAGATATTATTGGCCAGGAAGATACGAAGTCACGCTTTATTCAGACGGTAAATTCTGATAGAGTGAGTCATGCGCAACTTATTGTTGGTGAAAAAGGTGTAGGGAAATTAGCTATGGCTATTGCTTTTGCTCAATACGTTTCGTGCCAAAACAAACAAGCCAATGATTCGTGTGGAGAATGCCCTTCTTGTAAAAAATATCAAAAACTCGTTCATCCCGACTTACACTTTGTTTTTCCTGTTGTGAAAGGGAAAGGTGCAAGTAATCCTGTTAGCGATACCTATATTGAACAATGGAGAAAACAGGTGCTGGGTAACCCTTATTTCGATCTTAACGATTGGTATGCTGGCTTAGGTGTTGAGAATGCTCAAGGTATGATTTACTCCAATGAAAGTAATGAGATTATTAAGAAATTGAGTCTTAAAACTTATGAGTCTGATTATAAAATCATGATAATTTGGTTACCTGAGAAGATGCATACTTCTTGTGCTAACAAGCTACTTAAACTAATTGAAGAACCTCCAAACAAAACTATTTTCTTCCTCGTTTCTGAAGAACCAAATCGAATCCTTCAAACCATTCGATCGAGAGCTCAGATGATGAAAATTCCAAGGATTAAAAAAGATGCTCTTAGTCAAGCCATAAAATCGGAATATAATCTTTCTGACACGGAATTAAACAATCTCGTTCGATTGGCAGAAGGGAGTTACCGGAAAGCACGCATCCTGATTAAAAACTCCGATGAAAATGCTTTTAACTTTGATAAGTTCGTGAGTATCATGCGTATTTGCTATGCACGCAACGTCCTTGATCTGATGACTTGGTCCGAAGAAATTAGTGCTATAGGTAGAGAAAGACAAAAAAGTTTCCTTCAGTATTGTTTAAAAATGATTCGCGAGAACTTTATCCTGAATCTAAAACAGGAGGAAATGATTTTCCTGAATGGGGAAGAAATGAACTTTTCTCAGCGTTTTTCTCCATTCATCAACGAAGAGAATGTTTGGCAGATAGCTGATGAATTAACAAAAGCTTATAACGATATTGAACGAAATGGAAATGCTAAAATTATTTTCCTAGACCTAAGCTTAAGGTGGATTAAATTATTACGACCATAATTATCATTCGAATGATAAAAGACAATTCTATACGAACAGAGGAAATATAGAGTTCATACGGTGTTCTTTCTACCAGATAATCATTCTAATAAAAGCTTCTTTTCCCATATATTTTTCCTGTTTCTACACTCCTTTAAAAAATTAATTAACTTTAGGGGGTATTTTTGGTATAGACTCTCAGTAAATCTGACAGGTATCCCATTTTATTAGCTAATTTTGCAGACACGATTGTAGAATTTTCAGTTCGTTTATTCGAACCCAATACAACTATGACGCAAACCATTTCAGTACTGAACATCGTACTTTAATGAGTTTCTGCACTCAATATATACACATATGATAGAAGAAAAGGAACCAAAAGGGAAATGTGGAGGTTGCGCTAAAGGTAAAACCGACAACCGACTTTTGGCAGGTAAACTAGATGTTTACGACTGGTTAGGTGACGTTCCTGAAAGTGCTTTATGTCCCGATATTATAGAAGTTAAATTTAAGAATACACGTAAAGGTTTTTATTCAAATAATAATAAAATAAGACTAAAGCGTGGCGATATAATTGCTGTTGAAGCATCTCCCGGACATGATATTGGTATTGTTTCACTAACAGGTGATTTAGTGGTTGAGCAAATGAAAAGACAAAAGCTCGACCCTAAAACTTACGAAGCAAAAAAAGTATACCGAATTGCCAAACCCGTTGATATAGAAAAGTGGCACGAAGCTATTTCTCTTGAGCATAGAACAATGATTAAAGCTCGCCAAATTTCAGCTGAATTAAGGTTGAATATGAAAATTGGTGATGTCGAATATCAAGGTGATAAAACCAAGGCTATTTTCTATTATATCGCCGATGAGCGAGTAGATTTCCGTGAATTAATTAAGGTTTTAGCTGAAGAGTTTAGAATTCGAATTGAAATGCGCCAGATTGGTGCACGTCAGGAAGCTGGTCGTATTGGTGGAATTGGTCCTTGTGGTAGAGAGCTTTGCTGCTCAACTTGGATTACCAATTTTGTATCGGTAACAACCAATGCTGCTCGTTATCAGGAAATATCTTTAAACCCTCAGAAGCTTGCAGGCCAATGTGGTAAATTAAAGTGTTGCCTAAATTACGAAATGGATGTTTATATTGATGCTCGTAAAGATTTTCCTACTACAAATATTCCATTGGAATGTGATGACGGTACAGCTTACCACCAGAAAACAGATATTTTTAAACGTTTAATGTGGTACAGCTTCGATAAGAATTATGCTGTGAATATGGTTCAAATTCCTATCGATAGAGTAAAAGAGATTATCCTTTTAAATAAAAAAGGAACGAAGGTTAAAGAGCTCGTCAACAAAAAAGAGGTCATGGCTAAAAAAGCCCTTGATTACGAAAATGTGGTAGGACAAGACAGCCTTAATCGTTTCGATAAAACTGATGCTCCTAAAAAGCCTCGACCTAAACGTAAATTCAGAAGAAAACCTCGTAAAGTCAATAAATCGAAAGACTAGATTTTCTCCTAAATAAAAATTTATAAAGTATTGAGAACTGAGACAAACCGTTCTCAACTCAATACTTTATTTGCTTATAAGAATTAAGACCTGATAGATTAAAACCGATGAAGCTAAAATCTAAATACTTTTTACTCCTTAGTTTTGCACTGATTTTTATCGCAAGTGCCTGTAACGAAAATCGTGTGTATGAGAATTATATCGATATTCCGAATTATGAATGGAGCAAAGATCATATTGCGCATTTCGAGGTAGAGATTACAGATTCAATTCAGCCGTACAGTATTTATGTGAACATCAGAAACACAGGCAAATATCCTTACAGTAACCTATGGCTTTTCGTTAAGCAAACAGATCCTGAGGGAAAAATTGTAGAAGACAAATTCGAATGTCAGTTGGCAAGTGATACAGGCGAATGGTATGGTAGCGGTTTTGGAAATATATTCGACTTGCAAGTTCTTTATAAACCCGTTATTTCATTTACAAAACCCGGATTATACACCTTCGAACTGGTGCAAGGTATGCGAGACGATAACTTACCTGGAATTGTAAATATCGGACTAAAACTTGATAAAGCAAATCAATAGAAACTCAAAATAAGTGATAGCTTATTTACACAATAATAGTATTACAAAGTGGCAAAAAATAAACTAAAGCGTTTTGCAGAGATAGAGACTTTTGACAATGTTCTCCAACCCTCACACGAAGATGTTTGGAACAAGGAGTTCAGACTTAAAAGCAAATGGAACAAGGCGTATTTCAAGAATGACAACCCAATTGTTCTCGAAGTTGGATGTGGTAAAGGCGAATACACAGTAGGATTAGCTCAGCGTTTTCCTAACAAAAATTTTATTGGCATCGATATAAAAGGTGCTCGCTTATGGCAAGGTGCAACCATTGCCAATGAAGAAGGCCTAAAGAATGTTGCCTTTGTTCGTACAAAAGTTGAACTTTTACGTTCTGTTTTTGCCAATGGCGAAATTTCTGAGGTTTGGATCACTTTTGCCGATCCTCAAATGAAAAAAGTTACCAAACGATTAACTGGAACTCGCTATATAAAACTCTACAGCGATTTAATGAATGATAATGGCATGATTCATCTCAAGTCTGATAGCCAGTTCTTGTACGAGTATACGCGTTATATGATTAAGGAAAATAAGCTAAAAGTATTAACCGATACCGATGATTTGTACAATTCAGAATACGCAAATGACATTTTAGGTATTAAAACCTATTACGAAGCTCAGTTCCTTAGCAAAGGGATTCCTATCAAGTATATTCAGTTCCTTTTAGAAGGTAAAACAGAATTTGTTGAACCCGATGTAGAAATTGAACTAGACGAATATCGCAGTTTTGGTCGAGATAGACGCAAGCAACCAACTGAAGAGAAACACAAAAATCTAAAGAAAGATTAATTCTCGAAACTTACCTTATTAAAACAGTTAACGGTTATCAATAAACAGAAATCAATAGATTACATGATGAATAAGAATATTTGGCTATCCCTATTTATTGTTTTCGTACTTTCAAGCTGTACAACTTACTATATACCAATAGATAGTTTTAAGGAACAAGTTAAAGACATTGATTCAACAGAATTAAGAACAGTATACACAAGAGGACCTATGGGTGATGTTGTTGAATACAAAACCTATCCTATTGACTATATTAAATGTGTAGACAATAACAATAATCCTACTAAATTAAAGAATAGCCCTTCAATTGAAATAAGATTTACTGAGAAAAATAATAAAAGGACAATTTTTTATTTTGATCAGATTTATATTAAAGACTCAATGGTTATTGGAGATGGTTCTCGATTTATACGATATAAAAAAACAATTCCTATAGACAGTTTAAAACTGATTGAGGTGCAGGATGGACATAAAAATTTTAAATACGTAGATAAGAAGAAATAGCAAACCACGAATAAAGGATTATCACATGTCAGATATCTATTCACGCATATTCAAAGTCGTACAAGAAATACCTGCTGGTCGCGTAAGCAACTACGGCACTATTGCACGCTTTGTTGGTTCACCTAGAGGCTCCCGCCTTGTTGGATGGGCTATGAACAAATCGCATACCAGCGAAGCGTATGTACCTGCACACAGGGTTGTAAATCGTATAGGTATGCTTTCTGGCAAACATCATTTCCCTGGAGAAGATTTGATGCAACAACTACTCGAAAACGAAGGTATTGTGGTGATTGATGATCAAA
The DNA here is from genome assembly GCA_016744515.1 of Marinifilaceae bacterium. Classification (GTDB taxonomy): domain Bacteria; phylum Bacteroidota; class Bacteroidia; order Bacteroidales; family Marinifilaceae; genus Ancylomarina. The sequence continues at coordinate 5,148 of JADGEF010000081.1, forward strand.
TTCAAAATTTTGAGAAACATTTTTGGGATCCCATGAAGGAACTCCCTGAAGATTTTATTTAAAATCGATCTAAATGTATATCTTTGCTGACAGTTAAATAATTAAAGAGTTAATGAGAGTTCTTTTATCTGGGAATAAGCTTACAGGTTTTGTTTATCACCCATTCACTTTTTAACTCATTTACACAATTAATCAATATCATGTCATATACAAACAAACAAGTTACCGATGCTTTAAAGCTTGTAAAGTTCCCTGGTAGCGATCAAGATATTATTAGCCTCGATATGGTTCGTAATATGAAGATTGAAGGTAAAAAAATTGCCTTCGATTTAGTTTTCCAAAAGTCAGATGATCCCAATATTATTCCTTTAAAAAAGGCTTGTGTTACTAACATTTTACGTTTTGTAGATAAGGATGCTGATATTAAAGGAAACATTAAGGTAAAAGCTGTTCACATTGTTGAAGAGCCTTCAGTACTACCTAAAGTAACCAATATTATTGCAGTAGCTTCTGGTAAAGGTGGCGTTGGTAAATCTACAGTTGCATCGAATATGGCTGTTGCTTTAGCAAAATCTGGTAAAAAAGTTGGTCTTATCGATGCTGATATTTTTGGTCCTTCAATTCCAAAAATGTTTGGTTGTGAAGATGCAAGTCCAAAACTAACAAATATTGATGGTAAAGATAGAATCGAACCACACGAGCGTTATGGTGTAAAAATGTTATCTATTGGTTTCTTTGTGGATCCTGCTCAGGCAACTGTATGGAGAGGTCCTATGGCTTCGAATGCACTTAAGCAGTTGATAGAAGAAGGCAACTGGGGCGAGCTAGATTTCGTATTGATTGACCTTCCTCCTGGAACATCGGATATTCACCTAACACTTGTACAAACAGTTCCTGTAACTGGTGCAATTGTAGTAAGTACGCCTCAAGATGTGGCTTTGGCCGATGCTGTAAAAGGTATTAATATGTTCGAAGGCGCTGGCGTTAATGTACCTATTCTTGGTTTGGTCGAAAATATGGCTTGGTTTACACCTGCTGAATTGCCAGATAACAAGTATTACATTTTTGGTAAGGATGGTTGTAAAAAGCTAGCTGAAGAAAAAGGAATTAGCCTTTTAGGACAGATTCCAATTGTACAGAGTATTCGTGAAGGTGGTGACAATGGTGCACCTGCAGCCTTAAACGAGGATTCGGTAACAGGTATGGCTTTCGCCGATTTGGCTGACAAACTTGTTACTGCTGTTGAAGATCGTAACAAAAATCAAAATCCAACTGCTAAAGTTGAGATGACAAGATAATTATGAAGGTCGAAAAGTCAAATAGTCTAATGGTCTGAATGACGATAAGATTTGATAAATAAATAGAGAAAAGCGCTTCCTGAATTGGAGGTGCTTTTCTGTTTGAGATAAAAATCATCATCGAACAGAAGCAATTCAATAAATTAGATAGTAAGATGACTGTAGCCGAATAACAATTCATCTGTTTTCAAGCTTTCCTACTCAAACCTTGGCTTCAAATCATCATTTTGAAGCTAAGCTAGTAGTAGAATTATATCAAGTCAATCTTTGAGAAGCCTCCCTACAGAAATGTTAGCTCCAAACAGCGTGTTTGAAAGAAAAGTGGCTGTAGCTTAGCTTCCCCATAGTTTTTTTGGAAGGAAGCTACACGAATCTTGGCTTCAAAATTCCTTTTTCAAGCTTCCCTACATAAATGTTGGCTTCAAACAGCGTGTTTGAAAGAAAAGTGGCTGTAGCTTAGCTTCCCCATAGTTTTTTGGAAGGAAGCTACACGAATCTTGGCTTCTCATCTTTCAAGTTCATATTATTGGACTCAAAACTTAATCTCGGATATAAAAAAGCCCCAACTGAGATAAAACAATTGGGGCCAAATCATGTGAAAAGTATCTTATTTTTTACTTGTTTGTAATTGCTTAGCCATTGCAGCCCCAATTAAACTCTCAAGTGGTGTTCCTCCCTTTTTATCAGAAGTGATAATCATCGTTTCAGGGAATCTAATCTTAGCAATCTCAGCTGCTACCTTAACATCGCGATCCAATTCTAATTTCAATTTAACTTCAGGGGTAATACCCGCATGTACTTTCTTCGAAATTTCGTAAGCTTCAGCATCAGCAGTAACTTTTTTCTTAAGAGCCAGTAGTTTCTCTGTTTCAAGAGCAATTTTAGCTAATTTCTTATTAGTTTCCTCTTTCTTAAGCTTCGTTTCAATCGCAATAAGTTCCTTCACTTGCTGTGTTTCCTGAGCAACACGTTCGGCAGCCTTATCACGCTCACCTTCGGCAATAATACGTTGTTGAGCATCTTTAGCAGTTTCAACTTTCTGTTGTTCAAGCTGACGTTTTGCCGACTCATCTCTTTGCGCCTCTAATCTTTGTTTAAAAGTTTTTTCAAGCTCTATATTATCCACAATAACCTGAGAAACAATAATCTTATTCTCACTTAACTCATGTTTAATACGCTTGGGAATGCCATTCACCAATACTTTATTCACCTCATAAGAAGTTTTAATTTCTTTTATTCTACGATCAGCATTCTGAATATCAGCATAAACAGTATCTCTTCTTTCAATTTTCTCAACTGCAAAAGCACCACCTTTTAACTGCTCTTCAAAAACTTGTCTGAAGTTTTGTGCTTCGCCAGAAATATAATCTTGAGCCGCGAACATATAAGCCGTATTAATCAATTGTTCTTTTACAGTTGGTACAATTGTATTATTCACCAAATTACTCATCGTTCTAAACTTAACCGCTAGATTTATAAAGCTCTCTGAGTCTCTTGGCATCTCAAACCGAGTAGAAACATAACCTGTAGAAGTTACCTGATCGATAAATCGTAAAGGAATTGGTTTCATAATCCCTTCCACTTCATCCTCATCAATTTCAATACCTTTTCCAACAACTTTTACATCGATAAATTTTTGCCACTTGTCAATCTTTGCAAAACCTCTCCATTTAATACCTTGTTCCATTACAGCACTCATTTTTCCTGTTGGAGAAACTAAAAGATAGTTAAATCCTCTATCAGCAAAAAAGAACATCGAGCTCATTAGGCTCAAGGTAATTCCAATCGCAATAAGAGAAAATCCATGAACATGAGTAATATGATTCATCCATTCGCCACTACCGGACTTCTTCTCTAATTTCGATATAATTAATGCTACAACACCTACAAGTAATGCTATAATTCCCAAAAATGTGATCATAATGTTTTGTTTAGATTTTAATTATTTTTTTGTTAGCCTTCAAACATACATAAATATATCTTTTTATTTAGTATTAGATATGGAAATTTCTTAACAAAAAAAAACAATCGTTCTAAAATGATTGGGACTATATATTTTAAACTGATTAGTTTATCGAATTTCTAATTCATCACATTAACTTCTCACTGAAAATTATTTATTATCAATATATTTGATTAGAAAATTCCATCATTAATAATAGTACGCCTTTAAAAAATTAATTAATTTTAAAATCCTTAGTTTATAATTAAACTACAAATCATTTTTCCCATTAATCTTTAGTAGTAATGAACAACCAACAAGCTTTTGAAGAAATAAAAAAAACAAATGATATTGGCCAAGAATATTGGAGTGCGCGTGAGCTACATATTGCACTTGAATATATAAAATGGGACAAATTTGTTAATGTTATTAATAAAGCAAAAAAAGCTTGTGAAAACTCTGGATTAGAGATTGCTGACCATTTTCCCCACGTGGAGAAAATGGTCGAACTAGGTTCGGGTTCAAAAAGAGACATTGGAGATATTCATCTCTCAAGATATGCCTGCTATCTGATTGTTCTAAATGCAGATCCGTCTAAAGAAGTTGTTGCTCTCGGCCAGACATATTTTACCGTTCAAACCCGTAAACAAGAAATTCAAGAAGAACAATATGAAAAGTTACAAAGTGAAGACGAAAGGCGTTTATTTTTAAGAAAAGAAATGGCTGAACACAATAAACAATTGGCTGATGCTGCAAAGAATGCTGGAGTTATACAAGCATGGGAATATGCTATTTTTCAAAATCATGGTTATATGGGTTTATACAATGGTCTTAAAGCAAAAGATATTCATGCAAAAAAAGGGTTAAAGAAAAGTCAAGGAATATTGGATCATATGGGTAGTACTGAATTAGCTGCAAATCTATTCCGTGCTACACAGGCTGAAGACAAGTTAAGACGAGAGAATATAAAAGGAAAAGAGAAAGCTAATAAAGCTCATTACGAAGTCGGAGAAAAAGTACGACAAACTATAAAAGAATTAGGAGGTACAATGCCTGAAGAGCTACCAAGCGAGAAAAGTATCAAAAAAATTGAAACGGCTAAAAAGAAGGCTTTAAAAGATAAAATTGAACCTAACAAAAAATAATGTTAGAGATTCATCAAATAAAAAACCCCAACCGTTCTAAAACGATTAGGGCTGTATTTTTTAAACTGATGTGTTTATCTAACTCCCGAGCCAGCAGCAACTGCTTGCTCAGGCGAAACAAATGCTAATTTTCCATCAGTATCTTCAGCCATAAGAATCATACCTTCCGATTCAATTCCTTTAAGCTTACGAGGCTCAAGATTCATTAAAACACTTACTTATTTGCCAATAATTTCTTAAACCTAACAGCTTAGGTCGCAACGATTAGTAAATTAGCTTATCAAGGTATTCTTTTCAGTTAAAAAGCAAATGAAAAATTTTTATTAAAAACTTAATAAGGTATAGCTTTTAAGATTTAGTGATTCTTTTTAAAAAAATGAATCACTATATTTACAAACCGTTTTTTAACAATAAAATCATTTCAGAAGATGCTCAAATTAGTCGAAAAAAAAATCAGTGCGATAAAAGAAAACGCCACCTTAAGTGATACTGAAATTACCAAAGCTCAGCATCTGTATGATAATTTCAGCCATGTTATTCTTTCTCAAAGTCAAGAGAAAATTAGAGTGTTGGTAGAAGATAAGTCTCAGTTGTTTACAGTTGACATTACAGTTGACAATAAGAATTCTTTAATTGCTGTTATTAACGGAGTAGAAGAGGATTGGAATATTTATAGTCTAGTAGCCTTATGGGTTATTAAAAATGATCTAAAAAGTACCGATTTATCAGAGGGAAAGAAATACACCCGTGAGGGAATGAAGATAAGGGTATTGGAAGAACGAAAAGACAAAGCAAAAAATGCTGACTATAAAGTAAAATTATGTGATAATTTATATGGTGAACATACTTTGATCACAGAAAAAGGAAAATCATATAAAATTACCCTTCGCAATTTTAAAAACAAAACGGGTTATATTAACAACTTCGATCTTAAAACGAATAAATTAGGCACTACAAAACATATTTTATTTCTATATAATTACTTAGAAAACAACCCTTCTAAAGTAAAAAATCTGAAAAAGAATTACCCTTTTATAGAAATCTTTACCGATCCTTTAAATTCGTATAAAATTTCTTGGTTTTTCCCTGAGAAATTAGAGGATGAAGAACAAGCATTAATCAATTCTTATTTTGGTAAGAACAATCATATTGAGGATTTTGAAATTGCTTCTTTTTTCTCTTTCATTCATAAATCTACCGATTTTGAACGTATAAAAATAAGAGACGAAGTTTTAGAAAAAATAGAACATTATTTTTACGACAAAGAATTATCTGGAATAAAAGAACGAACACCCCTAGATTTTTCCTCGATAAAGGCAGATTTATATCCATATCAAAAAGAAGGTATCGAGTTTTCACTTTTCAAGCAAGGCGTAATCATAGCCGACGAAATGGGACTAGGAAAAACCTTGCAAGCTATAGGCACAGCAATACTAAAAAAATCAGTCTTTAATTTCAAGAAAACACTGGTAATAACTCCTGCGTCAGTAAAACATCAATGGAAAAACGAAGTCCTAAAATTTAGCAATGAAAAAGCCATAGTAATAGAAGGTTCTCCTGAAGAAAGAACCAATTTATATCTTAACGACGATAGCTATTTTCATATCATGAATTATGAAGCAGTTCTGCGAGATCTTGCTACAATTAATAAAGCAAATTACGATTTTGTTATACTGGATGAAGCTCAAAAAATAAAAAACTATGAAACAAAAACAGCCAATTCGGTAAAAGCTATTCATAGAAAACATGCCTTAATTATTACAGGCACTCCTTTAGAAAATAAAATATTAGATCTTTATTCTATAGTGCAATTTATTGATCCTTATTTTTTAGCACCCCAGTGGGAGTTCTCATATCAACATTGCATTTTTGATATCAATAAAAAAAATAAAATACACGGATACTACAACCTTCAAAATCTTAAAAAACGTCTAAATTCAATTCTAATCAGAAGAGAAAAACAAGAGGTTTTCAAACAATTGCCCAATGTTATTGAGAAAAACATCTATGTTCCCCTTTCTGAGGAACAAGCAAATATGCATGCTAGTTTTTCAAGAGGTATTGCCTCCATTTTGTCTAAAAAATTCAAAACCCTTTATGATTGGCAAAAGTTAATGCATTTACTAACCAATATGCGTATGGTTTGTGATTCAAGCTTCTTAATTGATAAAGAATCTCATCATTCGCCAAAATTGGCAGAACTCAATTATATTTTAACCGAAAAATTAAATGTCAAAAATAGCAAAAGAAAGATTATTATTTTTTCAGAATGGGTAACAATGCTTAATCTGATAGCTGCTGATTTAAGAAAAGAAGGCATCGTTTTTACAATGCTTACAGGAAAAGTACCTGTAAAAAAACGAGGTGCTTTAATCAAAGAATTTGAGGAAAACCCTGATTGTAACATTTTCCTATCAAGTGAGTCAGGAGGAACAGGACTTAATCTGCAAGTAGCAGATACAGTTATAAACTTTGAATTACCATGGAATCCCGCTAAGAAAAACCAACGCATTGGGCGCATAGACCGAATAGGTCAACAGAAACAGACACTAAATGTATTTAACTTTGTCTCACATAATTCTATTGAAATGAAGATAGCTGCTGGCTTAATACTAAAACAAAGTCTGTTTGATGGTATTTTGAGTCCTAAAAACCTAACTGATGAGGTTGATTTTACTGAAAAAGGGAAATCACAATTTATCAAACAACTTGAAGAGGTTATTTCAGACAATAGTGTTGATAGTCCGATAATGACTGAGGAAAGAGGTGTTATAGAAACAACAGAAGAACAATTAGAACTAACTGATATTAATAACTCTACCATTTCGAACAAGTCTGAATTGGGAGAAAAGGATTCAATTGAGCCCACAAAAAAAACAAATACTGAAACCCAAATTACCCCCACAGAAACATCTGCCGACTATAACGAAATGGAAGAAGTTATGAATAAAGGCATGGAATTTTTAACGGGTGTTTTTAAAATGAGTACAGGTAAAGAGCTTAGTACAAATAAACCTAAAGTAACTGTTAATAAAGATACAGGAGAGGTTTCTATTACTTTTAAAATGAGTTAACAGATATCCGAACCTCCCCGCAGAATTCTTTGATTAAAAGACAAACAAGAATAAAAAGCCCCAACCGTTCTAAAACGATTGGGGCTTTACTATAAATAAGATCTTCTTATCGAACTTCCGAACCTGCTACAACAGCTTGCTCTGGAGATACAAATGCTAATTTGCCGTCAGCATCTTCAGCCATCAGAATCATACCTTCCGATTCGATTCCTTTTAGTTTACGTGGCTCAAGATTCATTAAAACACTTACTTGTTTGCCAATAATTTCTTCTGGCTTGTAATGCTCTGCAATACCCGAAACAACGGTTCTTGTATCTACTCCTGTATCAACAGTAATCTTTAAAAGTTTCTTTGTTTTGGCAACTTTTTCAGCCTCAGTAATCGTTCCGATACGAATATCCATTTTCATGAAATCATCGAAGTTGATATTCTCCTTAACTGGAGTTGCTACTTTATTTTCAAGTTCATTAGCCACCTTAGTAGCCTCTAGTTTATCAACCTGAGCCTGAATTGTAGCATCTTCAATTTTCTCGAACAATAATTCTGGCTTATTAATTTGGTGTCCTGCAGCAATAACTTGCTCATTAATATCTGCCCACTCTATACGGTCGATATTTAGGAAACCACGAAGTCTTTCTGCTGTAAATGGCAAGAAAGGTTCCATCAAAGTACTCAAGTTAGCCGAAATCTGTAAAGAGATATTTAGAATTGTTTTAACACGCTCCTCATCAGTTTTAATAACTTTCCAAGGCTCAGTATCTGCTAGGTATTTATTACCCAATCGAGCCAAATTCATAGCAACCTTAAGCGCTTCACGAAAGTGGAAGGTTTCGAGATTCTTCTCTACTTCAGCTTTAAGAACTGGAATTTGAGCCAAAGTTTCTTTATCGAAATCTGTTAACTCACCAGCTTCAGGAACTAAACCTCCAAAATATTTGTGAGTCAACACAAGTGTACGGTTCACAAAATTTCCGAAAATAGCTACCAGCTCATTATTATTACGAGCTTGAAAATCTTTCCAAGTAAAATCGTTGTCCTTAGTTTCAGGTGCATTTGCTGTTAAAACGTAACGCAATACATCTTGCTTCTCTGGGAACTCCTCAAGATATTCGTGCAACCAAACGGCCCAATTACGAGATGTTGAAATTTTATCACCTTCAAGATTTAGAAATTCGTTTGATGGTACATTCTCAGGAAGAATATATGATCCTTCAGCCTTAAGCATGGCAGGGAAAATAATACAATGGAATACGATATTATCCTTACCAATAAAATGGATCATTCTTGAATCTTTAGCCTTCCAATACTTTTCCCAATCTGGAGTAAGCTCTTTTGTAGCCGAAATATATCCGATAGGAGCATCAAACCAAACGTAAAGAACTTTACCATCAGCTCCTTCGATAGGAACAGGTACGCCCCAAGTTAAATCGCGGGTTACAGCTCTCGGATGAAGTCCATTATCTAACCAAGATTTACATTGTCCGTAAACATTTGGCTTCCATTCCTTATGCTCCTCAAGAATCCATTCTTTTAAAAAGGGTTCGTATTTATCAAGAGGCAAATACCAATGCTTTGTTTCTTTTAACTGTGGCTTGTTTCCAGTAATTGATGATCGGGCATCAATTAAGTCAGTTGCATTTAAAGATGTTCCACAACTTTCACACTGATCGCCATAAGCTTTCTCATTTTTACAATGAGGACATGTTCCAGTAATATAACGGTCAGCTAAAAACTGATTTGCATCAGCATCGTAAAACTGCTCTGTTGATTTCTCTATGAACTCACCTTTTTCGTTTAGAGTCTCAAAGAATTCGGTTGCAGTTTCGTGGTGTATCTTCGAGCTTGTTCTAGAATACACATCAAACGAAATGCCGAATTTCTCAAAAGAATCTTTTATAATATTATGGTACTTATCAACCACATCCTGTGGCGTAATACCTTCTTTTTTTGCCTTAATCGTAATCGGTACACCGTGTTCGTCCGAACCACCAATTAATAAAACATCCTCACCTTTCATACGCATATAACGCACATAAATATCAGCAGGAACGTAAACGCCCGCTAAATGCCCAATATGTACTGGCCCATTCGCATACGGAAGAGCGGTAGTAACAAGTGTTCTGTTAAATTTTGTCATCTGAAAAAAGAGGTTTTAAAAGATCTTCATTCAACATGGGAGATCAACTTGTCCCACGGAACTTTGCAAAAATCTAATGTATTAATAATGAAATTATTTTCGACTTGTCGATTAATGAATCGGTCTCGAAAGCGCAAAGATAAAATAGAATTAACAATTTCAAGCATTTAGTTTTGAAATGATTCGGGATTCATTGTATCTCAATTCAGGATTTTATACTAATTTGTGGTTTCAAAATTAGCATGAACAATTTTCTTAATGTTCAGCTTAAGAACTTGATCAAATATATACATCTATGTTTCAACCATCCGCCCTAAAAAAGGGAGATAAAATAGGCATTGTTGCCCCTGCTGGTAAAATTGATAAACAAAAAATACTAAGCGCACAAAAAGTGCTCGAATCACAAGGCTATCAAGTTATTCTTGGTAAGCATGTATTCGATGAACACAACATATTTGCAGGTACTGATGAGAATAGAGCCAAGGATTTCCAATTCATGCTCGACCATGAGGAGATAAAAGCGATTATGTGTGCTAGAGGTGGATATGGCAGCATTCGTATTATTGATACATTAACTTTCGATGGTTTTGAGAAACATCCAAAACTTTTAATCGGATTTAGTGATATTACCATTTTCCACTCCCGACTGAATCACCTTCATTTTGGAAGTTTGCATGCCACAATGCCAATTAATTTTACAGAAAATATTGCTGACTCGAGCTCTTTACAAAAGTTAATAGATTATTTAGAAGGAAAACTCAGTAAATATGAATTGAAGTCACATTCTTTAAATCGATCAGGTTTTACAGAAGCGGAATTAGTAGGTGGAAACCTATCGATAATTTGCAGCTTAAACGCAACTGATTACGAACTGAACACACATGGTAAAATTCTTTTCCTTGAAGATTTAAAAGAGGACTTATATCATTTAGATAGACTTGTTCTCAATCTGAAATTAAGTGGGAAATTAGCTCATCTCGAAGGTCTGATTATTGGCGGTATGAGTGATATGAAAGATGGAGAAACACCCTTTGGAAAAACGGCCTATGAAATCATACAAGATGCAATAAAAGATTATAATTATCCTGTTATATTCAATTTCCCTGCCGGACATATCGATGAAAATTGGCCTTTGCCTTTAGGAAAAAAAGTGACCTTAGAGGTGAATGAAAGTAGTGTTAAGTTGCATTGGAAAAACTAGGTTCCTCGCAAAGAACGCAGAGGTTTTTAATCGCAGAGTGCGCAAAGAGTTAATTAAGAAACTTTACGATCTTAGCGTATTACACAAATCATATTATTCTTAGCGTACACTACACGAAAAAAATAATTCCTCGCAAAGAACGCAGAGATTTTTAATCGCAGAGTTCGCAAAGAGTTAATTAAGAGACTTCGCAGTCTTAG
>JADGEF010000081.1:16244-19381 GCA_016744515.1 Marinifilaceae bacterium
GCAAAGAACGCAGAGATTTTTAATCGCAGAGTTCGCAAAGAAATAATTAAGAAACTTTGCGACCTTAGCGTGTTATACAAATCATGAATATTTTAGCGCTCTTTACGTGAAACTGATTATCTTACAGCTTAATACATAGAAAAATCATCTATATATGACAGAAAATGAAATTTCATATAAAATAATAGGAACTGCTATTAATCTTCATAAAGCAATAGGTCCTGGCTTACTTGAATCAGTATACGAAAAAGCACTCATGTATGATTTAATTCAAACTGGCCTAAAAACAGAATGTCAAGTTCCCATGCCTTTTATTTATAAGGAAGTTAAACAAGACATAGGATATCGATTAGATCTGCTTGTAGAAGATAAAGTCATTGTTGAAATCAAATCCGTTGAAAATTTAGCTCCAGTTCATTTCTCTCAACTACTTACCTATCTTAAATTATCAAATAAGAAACTTGGCTTATTAATAAACTTCAATACTAAATATCTTAAAAATGAAATCCATAGAGTTGTGAATAACCTTTAATTAAGGACTAATAAATTTAGAAATTGTAATACTCTTTGCGTTCTTTAGCGTGTAATACAAATCAAACTATTCTCAGCGTACACTACACGAAAAAAATAATTCCTCGCAAAGAACGCAGAGATTTTTAATCGCAGAGTTCGCAAAGAGTTAATTAAGAGACTTCGCAGTCTTAGCGTATTACTCAAATTATTTCAGCGCACACTACACGAAAAAAATAGTTCCTCGCAAAGAACGCAGAGATTTTTAATCGCAGAGTTCGCAAAGAAATAATTAAGAAACTTTGCGACCTTAGCGTGTTATACAAATCATGAATATTTTAGCGCACTTTGCGTGAAATTTTAAAAACGATGGCAGACCATAACGACTTAGGAAAATTAGGTGAAGATTTAGCTGCAAAGCATATGCTAAATGCAGGCTACAAGATTCTCGATAGAAATTGGATCTATCAGAAAAAGGAGTTGGATATTGTCGCCACTGATGGAAAATGTCTTGTAGTAGTAGAAGTCAAATCTCGTTCTACTGATTATTTTGAACACCCTGCAGATGCTATCACTCTATCAAAAATCAAATTTCTTTGCAGAGCTACTCAAGGCTATGTAGATATGAAAGATATTGAAATGGAGGTTCGTTTTGATGTTATTTCAGTCATTAAACGGAACGGTAAATTTGAAATTGAACACATAGAAGATGCCTTTATAGCACCTGTGGATTAAAGGGTTAAATTGCCATATTGCTAAATGGTCACATAAGCATAAATTATCCGTTCAAAATTCGTGAAATCTACAATAGCAATGTAACAATTTGTCAATAAAACCATCAAAACCATGAATATAGAAGAATTAAGAGAGTATTGCATCTCAAAAAAAGCAGTAACAGAAAGTTTCCCTTTTGATGAAGAAACACTTGTTTTTAAAGTGATGGATAAGATGTTTTTACTCACCAATATTAACAAAGAGCTGAGTATGAATATAAAGTGTGATCCCGAAAAGGCCATTGAATTACGTGAAGAATACAGCTCTGTATTACCAGGTTGGCACATGAATAAAACACACTGGAATACTATAAATATTGATGGCAGTATTTCAGATAATCAACTCAAAGAATGGATTGATAATTCCTATGATTTAATTGTATCAAAATTACCAAAAAAACTTCAAAATGATTTTTAACAGCTTATTAGTAAAAGAAACTTAATACCTTTCGAGTTGATTTTAAATCACAACCTAAAAACAAAAATCATGAATTTTAAACAATTAAGCGTTATTGTACTTACTTTGGCTTTATGTTGTCAAGGACAAGTATTCGCAAAAAAGAAAAAAACAGTTAAGCCTGAAGGCTTCAAATTTACAATCGTATCTGATGTACCAACAACTGAAGTGCGTAATCAGGAAAGTACTGGTACTTGCTGGGCTTTTGCAACAACTTCATTTATCGAAACAGAATTGATTCGTTTAGGTGCTGGAAATATCGATTTATCAGAAATGTTTACCGTTCGTCATGCCTATTCTCAAAAAGCATTACAATATTTCCGTTTACACGGAAGAGGCAACTATAGCGAAGGTGGTCAGGCTCACGATGTATTAAACGTAGTAAAAGAATTCGGTTTTGTACCTGAAACAGCCTATTCAGGTAATGAATACCAGGGTGAATTTCATATTCACAAAGAGATGGTAAAATCCACCAAAGCCATGTTGGATGAGATCGTGAAAAACCCCAATAGAAAAATCACACCAGTTTGGAATCAATCAGTGAATGGTGTTTTAGATACATATATGGGAGTTGCTCCAACTAAATTTGAATTGGATGGTAAGACTATTTCTCCAGTTGAATATATGAACAATACAGGATTCAATCCTAATGATTATATCGAGTTAACCTCATATTCTCATCACCCATATTATAAGGAAATGGATCTTGAGATTCCTGATAACTGGTCTCATGATTTATACTATAACCTGCCTATTGACGAATTAATGTCTGTAATCGACAATGCATTAACAACTGGTTATTCGGTATGTTGGGATGGTGATATTAGTGAAAACGGGTTTTCACATCGTAATGGAGTTGCAATTCTTCCAGTTGCAAATACCAAAGACATGTCTAACTCTGATATTGCGAAATGGGATGCCATGTCAGCAAAAGAAAAAAAGGCTTCATTATATAAATTCGATAAACCAGGAACTGAGAAAAAAGTTGATCAAGCATTAAGACAATCAACTTTTGATAACTATAAAACTACTGATGATCATTTGATGCATTTAACTGGTATCGTTAAAGATCAGAATGGAACTCGTTATTACAAGACGAAAAACTCATGGTCGAAAACCTCTAATAAAATGGGCGGGTATTTAAACATGAGCGAAGCGTATGTACGTTTAAAAACTGTAGCTATAATGGTTCATAAAGATGCTATTCCTGCTGAGTTAAAAGCTAAGCTTGGATTATAAACCATACTAAACACATATGTGAAAGGTTCGAGGTTTTTGCTTCGAACCTTTTTTTTATTTACCCACTCACCAACAAATTACATCCCCTAATATCTGAGTTGTCAAACCTGCCAAGGATTTCAAATTTACCGTCAGGGTGAATTTTTCCTAAATCTTGA
>JADGEF010000210.1 GCA_016744515.1 Marinifilaceae bacterium
AAAGCCCTGTTGATTGAGTTCAGTAGGGCTTTCTTTGCTTAATGCTTTGTGTGGGTGTTTTTCTGTTAAAGTTTACTTCTCTTACTTTTCGTAAAAATGCATTTCTTTAATATACTGATAGGCAGGAGATGGTAAAAAGAAAGGGATATCTTTTTTCTCTTTTATAGCTTGGCGAATAAAACTCGATGAGACTTCCATTAATGGAGCTGGAACAATATGGATAGTTCCTGATAGCTTTACATCTTCATCCTTAAAGCCAGGTCGTGGATAGACATAAAGCTCATGGTTTTGTAATAACAGCTCATGATTTTTCCACTTTGTAAAGCTGTTCAAATTATCAGAACCTACAATTAGAGCAAATTCATGCTTAGTATGCTTTTCTCTTAAATAACTTAGAGTATCAATAGTAAATGAAGGTTGTGGTAAGCTAAATTCAATGTTCGAGGCCTTAAATTGTGGGTATGCTTCAATTGATAATTTGACAAGCTCTAATCGGTGGTAATCTGCCAAAAGACTGGCTTTATTCTTTAGCGGATTGTGAGGACTCACGACAAACCAAATTTCTTCTAAATCGGTGTACTCAGCCATGAAATTAGCAATGGCTAAATGTCCAATATGAATAGGGTTAAATGATCCGAAGAAAAGTCCGATTTTCATAGTCTAATTAATGTGCATAAGTATAAAAACCGTAAAATATGAATATCTCATAAATTACGGTTTAAAATTAAGATCTATTTTAAAAACTTAGTTAAAGTTTCTTCAGTTTCGTTTAAAGCGTATTCCAGTTTATCATTAACGATAATGGTATCGAATCGCTTTGCAAAGCTTAGTTCATAAATAAATTTATCAACTCTATTTCTAATTACCTCTTCGCTATCAGTAGAGCGACCTCTTAGTCTATTCTCTAACTCTTCAACCGAAGGCGGTTGAATAAAAATAGCAAGAGCCTTATCTTCGTAGAATTTTTTAATATTTAGTCCGCCAACGACATCAACGTCGAAAATTACATTGTTCCCTTTCTCAGTAATACGATCAACTTCACTTTTAAGTGTACCATAGAAACAGCCTTTGTAAACCTCTTCCCATTCAAGGAAATCACCTTTGCTAATTCTAGATTGAAACTCTTCAGTGCTTAAGAAATGATAATCTTTACCATCAACTTCATTAGGTCTCATGGGGCGGCTTGTTGCCGAAATAGAGAATTCTAGATTGAAGTTCTTTGTCAGTAGGTGTTTAACGATAGTCGTTTTTCCAGCTCCACTAGGAGCAGAAAATATAAGGAGTTTGCCAGACATTTGTATGATATAATAATCCCGAACTTAATTGGGATATGAATATTTAGAAATTTCGTACTTGTAAATTTAGCTTAAAGGACATTCAATAATTGTTCTTTAATCTTCTCTAATTCGTCTTTCATTTGAATAACAATTTTCTGAAGATTAGTATCATTAGCTTTAGAACCAAGTGTATTTATTTCACGTCCAATTTCTTGAGCAATAAAACCTAGCTTTTTACCAATAGCTGCTGACGTTTGAGCTGTTTCAATGAAATATTTACAATGATTAGCAAGACGTACTTTTTCTTCAGTAACATCAAATTTCTCTAAATAATAGATCATTTCTTGCTCAAAACGATTTTTATCGATGTGTTGTTTCTCAACAAACTCGTTAAGGTTATCGTTTATTCTAGTTTTGATTGTATTTATTCTGTCTTCTTCAAATTGAGGAACCTGTGCAAGTAAGTCTTCAATGTTGTGAATTCTAGCAAAGATATCTTCTTCTAAAGCCGTTCCTTCTTGAGTTCTAAATGTGTTCAATTCAATAATAGCTTCTTGAGCGCCTTTATGAATCAATTCCCACTCATTTTCATCTAATGCCTGATATTCAACTTTTAGAGTGTCAGGTAGCTTGATAATCGTATTCAACAAAGGTTCATTATCAATTGAGATATTCAATTTATCTGATAAATCTTGAAGTTGACGATAGTAAGCTTCAACAATTGGCTGATTGATTTTAGTTTCTTTTTCAGCACCAATACTTTCAATAAATATCGAAAGTTCAACCTTTCCACGCTCTAGCTGTTTTTTTATATCATTACGAAGTACCAAGTCTTTTTCTTTATAAAGATTTGGGATTCGAGTAAAGATATCTAGCTGTTTGCTGTTAAGGGATTTTATTTCGATGGAAACCTTTTTGTTTTCCAATTCAAGAGTGGCTTTTCCGAAGCCCGTCATTGATATTAACATAGTAGTGAAAGTTGATTTTTGCAAAGATAAGGCTTTGATGGCGATTTGCAAATTGGTAGTAAATTAAAGTGATTTCCCTGCGTATAGAAATTTGATAAAGAATCAGTGAACATCAAAGGCTCATTTCTCATGTTCAATCTTCTATGTAAAAAAAGTGTTCAGGAACAAGGATATTGACTATCTCTTATATCTTTGCAGCTTGAAAATAAATATGACTAGCAGATTGTTATTTAAGCTATTTAGCAAGTCGAAAATTAAGAAGAATGGTTTCAGTTGATAGTTTGGCGGTAGAGTTTGGTGGCACTACCCTATTTAAAGATATTTCCTTTGTAATAAACGAGAAGGACCGTATTGCCCTTATGGGGAAAAATGGTGCTGGTAAATCGACTTTGTTAAAGATTATAGCAGGTGCAGATAAACCTACTCGTGGAAGGATTGGTGCTCCCAAAGATGCTGTAATTGCATATTTGCCTCAGCATTTGATGACTGACAATACTCGTACAGTATTTGAGGAGGCTTCTCAAGCTTTTTCCAAGATTTTTGAGATGGAAAAAGAGATTGAGGATATTAATCTGCAAATGGCTTCACGAACAGATTATGAGTCTGATGAGTATTATCAGTTGATAGAGCGTGTTTCGTCTTTAAGTGAAGTATTCTATTCCATTGAGGAGATTAATTATGATGCTGAAGTTGAGAAAACGCTTTTAGGACTTGGATTCAAGCGCGAGGATTTTACTCGTCCTACTTCAGAGTTTAGTGGAGGTTGGAGAATGCGTATCGAGTTAGCAAAAATTCTTTTACGTCAACCAGATCTAATTCTTCTCGATGAGCCAACGAATCACTTGGATATCGAATCTATTCAGTGGTTAGAGAACTTCTTGATGAATTCGGGTAAGGCTGTAATTGTTATTTCTCACGACCGTACTTTTGTAGATAATATTACGACTCGTACTATTGAGGTAACTATGGGGCGTATTTACGATTATAAAGTAAACTACTCTGAGTACCTAGAATTAAGAAAAGATAGACGTCTTCATCAGCAGAAAGCTTACGAAGAGCAAAAAAGAATAATTGCCGATAACCAAGCTTTTATAGATAGATTTAAAGGAACATACTCTAAAACCAATCAAGTATCATCTCGAGAGAAGATGCTTGAAAAACTGGAGATTGTTGAGATAGATGAGGAAGATACTTCTTCATTAAGATTGAAATTTCCACCATCACCTCGATCAGGTAACTATCCCGTAATTGCTGATGGCTTAGGAAAAACTTATGGTGATAATCTTGTTTTTGCTGATGCTAAATTTACGATTGAGCGTGGTGAGAAAGTAGCTTTTGTAGGTCGAAATGGAGAAGGAAAATCGACTTTGGTAAAAGCCATAATGGATGAGATTGATTACACTGGAGATTTAACTTTGGGACACAATACCATGATCGGATATTTTGCTCAAAACCAAGCTTCATTATTAGATGAAAACTTAACCGTCTTTCAAACAATAGATGATGTTGCTGTAGGTGATATTAGAACGAAAATTAAAGATATGTTGGGAGCTTTTATGTTCGGAGGCGATAACTCAACTAAGAAAGTAAAAGTACTTTCAGGAGGAGAGCGTACACGTTTAGCTATGATTAAACTTTTGCTTGAACCAGTTAACCTTTTAATTCT
>JADGEF010000211.1 GCA_016744515.1 Marinifilaceae bacterium
CAAAATTTCTTTATGGAGAAAATAGCAAAAGCAGATGGAGCTTGGTCTAGTATAAAACCAGAAATTATTAATGGTCAAGAAACTGGACGCACAGTTCCATGTTGGATTCATCCAGACATCAAATCTCTTCAAAATCCAAATCAGTAATTAGTAGATTCCAAATGAGCCTAAGGAATCAAAATAATAAGGGCTTTAGCAATACACATAATCAAGCCAATTTAAACTACAAACATGAGAATAATAATCTCACATTTAATCAGTACGTTAAAGAAGCCTACTTGTTAACACATAATTTGAGATTAATATTTACACAGACCAAGGATAAAGGTGTTGCTTATACAAAATTAGCGAGATGGTATAAGAGTATTGAAGAGGCTGGGTTTCAAAAGTCTTCACTAGTGTTAAGGATACAATGCAAAGTCATTATCAAGGTATTTTAAACTACTTCGATAACCGAAGTACAAATGCATCAGCAGAATTTTTCAATGCAAAACTCAAAGCGTTTAGATCTGCACCTAGAGGTGTCAGAGATATCAACTTTTTCCTGTTTAGAGTTGCTAAAATATACGCTTAGAGAATCTTCCTCCACCGTGAAGTCAATTTGATTCATATTCTATGATAAATTTCTTCATTTTTTCCTATTTTTATCAACTGACAATATTGGCAGTAATTGGTCAATAAAATATAAATCTATCCTAAAAATAAAACGATACATATGAGTACCCTTTTTAACAATTCTATTGAGATAAAAAGCGATTTAGAGATTGCACAAGCAGCTCAAATGGAGCATATTACTAAGATTGCAACAAAATTGAATATCCCCGAAGACGATTTAGAACTTTATGGCAAGTATAAAGCTAAGTTGCCTCTACATTTAATTGATAAGGAAAAAGTTATTAAGAATAATCTAATACTAGTTACCGCACTAACTCCAACGCCAGCTGGGGAAGGAAAAACAACCATTTCGATTGGATTAACCGAAGGTCTCAACAAAATTGGAAAACAGGCGACTGTTGTCTTACGTGAACCTTCTCTTGGACCTGTTTTTGGTATTAAAGGAGGAGCCGCTGGTGGTGGCAATGCTCAAGTTGTACCAATGGAGGATATCAACCTGCACTTTACGGGTGATTTTTCTGCTATCGAAAAGTCAAATAATCTGCTTGCTGCACTTATTGACAATAATATTCAGAGCAAAACAAGAAATCTAAATATCGATCCGCGTACGGTTGTGTGGAAACGAGTGATTGATATGAATGACCGAGCACTTCGCAACATAGTTATTGGATTGGGAGGTACGGCAAATAGTATTCCTCGCCAAGATGGATTCAATATTACTGCTGCTTCTGAAGTTATGGCGATTTTATGTATGTCTTCCAATGTAGCTGATCTTAAAACACGATTGGGCAATATATTTGTTGGCTTTACTTACGACAAAAAACCAATTTATGCACGTGATTTAAATGCCGAAGGTGCAATGGCTTTACTTTTAAAGGATGCCATTAAGCCTAACCTTGTTCAAACACTAGAAGGCAACCCTGCCATTATTCATGGTGGCCCATTTGCGAATATTGCACAGGGAACAAATACCATAATTGCCACGAAAATGGGACTTTCATTATCTGATTATGTAGTTACCGAAGCAGGTTTTGGTGCGGATCTTGGCGCAGAGAAATTCTTGAATATTAAATGTGTAGCAGGAAATCTAAAGCCCAAGGCGATGGTTATTGTTGCTACCATTAGAGCACTTCGTCATCATGGTGGTGCTAAGGCTGATGAATTGAATACACCAAGTATTGAACGCGTGAAAAATGGTTTTGCTAACCTTGAAAAGCATATCGAAAATGCTCAGAAGTTTGGACTGAATCCTATTGTATCGATCAATAACTTTATCTCCGATTCAGACGGGGAAGTAGAATTAGTAAAAGTGTTGTGTGCTAAAATAGGTGTGAAAGCAGTTTCTACAAAGGCTTGGGCTATGGGCGGCGGCGGTGCTATGAGACTAGCACAAGCTGTTGTAGAAGAAGTGGAAGCTAATAAGAATAACTTTAAGCCTCTATATAGCCTTAACGATGGCGTTAAAGAGAAAATCGAAACAATTGCTCGTGAAATATACGGAGCAGATGGCGTTGACTTCTCAAAGCAAGCACTTACAGATATTAAAAAGATTGAAAGACTTGAACTTGATAAATTGCCAATATGTATGGCTAAGACTCAAAAATCATTTTCTGATAACGATAAGCTAATTGGTCGTCCTAAAGGTTTTGTTGTTACTGTTCGTGAATTTGAGATTGCAGCAGGAGCAGGTTTTATTATTCCAATTTTGGGTAAAATGATGCGAATGCCAGGTTTACCATCCGTACCAGCCTCAGAAGGAATGGATATTGATGAAGATGGACTAATTACAGGATTGTCATAAACAAATCAATCAAACATATTCAAGGGCTTTTTTAATATTGACTTTGATATTAATTCAAGTATAAAAAAATATATGTAGATAGAAAAGGGGATAAATCACACGGCTTATCCCCTTTATTATTTGTTTTGGGCTATTTATTTATTTAGAACCCAAAATACGCTGCCTGAGTAATTAAGCTCTTTTTAGATAGAGAGAACATAATCTGACATCGTATCTAAAAATATAATATTGAAGGTGGCGCTTATCTTCGAAGTAGTTCTTTATTTATGGCCTTAACCAAGGCCGGACCTTCATAAATAAAACCTGTGTAAAGTTGAATAAGAGAAGCACCAGCATCGAGTTTCTCAAGAGCATCCTCCTTGCTCATAATACCACCAACGCCTATAATTGGAATACTACCCTTAGATTTTTCGTGAATGTACCTAATAACCTCAGTAGAACGATCACGAAGAGGTTGACCACTCATACCACCAGCACCTACTTTTCTGATTTGTTCTGCAGAATAGGATAAACCATCTCTCAAAATCGTTGTGTTAGTTGCAACAATACCATCAATCTTAGTTTCTGTTACAATTTCAATAATATCATCGAGCTGAGATAAATTAACATCAGGAGCAATCTTTAAAAGAATAGGTTTTGTCTTTTCCTTAGCTTGATTAAGCCGCATAAGCTCATTCAATAATTTTTTTAAAGGCTCCTTGTCTTGTAATTCTCTCAGATCAGGTGTGTTTGGAGAACTTACATTCACAACAAAGTAATCTACATATGGAAACAAAGCTTCGAAACCTTTTACGTAATCACTTGTCGCCTCATTGTTGGGTGTTATTTTGTTCTTTCCAATATTTCCTCCAATAAGAACATTCGTTTTCTTTTTGCGCAGACGGCTTACAACTCCTTCAATCCCTTCGTTATTAAATCCCATGCGATTCACTAAGGCTTTATCATTTACGAAGCGGAAAAGGCGTGGGAGAGGGTTCCCTATTTGCCCTTTGGGTGTAAGCGTACCAATTTCGATAAAACCAAAGCCCATACAGCCTAAAAAGTCGAAAGCCTCGGCATTTTTATCCAAACCCGCAGCTAAGCCAACAGGATTAGGAAATTTTAAACCGAACAATTCTCTTTCAAGTTTGGAGTTCTTGACTTTGAATTGAGCTGAAACAATTGAGCGTATCAAAGTCGAATTTTGAAACAGTTTAAAACATTTGAAAGTAAACTTGTGAACCGTTTCAGGATTAAACTGAAGAAGAATTGGGCGAATAGCCATTTTATATAAACTCATCTATCTTAATTTTTATACAAAGATAATAGGATTATTAAAATAAAAGAGGCGTGGGTCTGATTTATGAGGGAAGATATAAAAAAAGAGATTGCTTAAAAAAACAATCTCTTTATTTCGTGATCCCTCTGGGGTTCGAACCCAGGACCCCATCATTAAAAGTGATGTGCTCTACCAGCTGAGCTAAGGAATCGTGCTAATTTTATTTG
>JADGEF010000082.1 GCA_016744515.1 Marinifilaceae bacterium
CTATTATGAGAGTGCCATCTCTATCGATAAAAAGAACTTTCTTCGTTTGTGATGTATTTTGCATGAGTTGATTTATTTTGCTTGAATAGTTAGAGTTTTATTGATTTTGGAATTTCTTAAGAACCTCTAGTAGTTGTTGATTTTCTGCTGGCGTCCCTATACTTATTCGTAAACAATTTTCAAGAAGAGCAACCGTCGTTCTATTTCGAATTACAATACCACCTTTAATTAGAAAGTCGTAAAGCTTATTCGCATTTTCAACTCGAACAAGAATGAAATTGGCTTGAGAAGGGAATACCTTTTTTACGAAAGAAAGCCCTCTAAGTTCATTCAACATCGAATTTCTTTCAACGAGCAGAATATCAATCTTTTCTTGATAAGTCTCTTCACAGCTCAATAGTTCAATGGCCTTATTTTGAGTCAGCGTGTTGACATTATAGGGGGGCTTAATTTTATTTAAGACCTCGATAATCTCAACAGATGCTAATCCAATACCCAATCGAATGCCTGCCATTCCCCAAGCTTTTGATAGGGTTTGCAGGATAACTAAATTTGGATACATGTTAAGTTCTGTTACCATGCTAGCATCACTTGAAAAGTCGATATAGGCTTCATCCAAAACAATAACACCTTTAAATTCTGACAATAGTCTTATTAGTATTTTTTTGTCAATTAGATTGCCAGTTGGATTATTAGGCGAACAAAGAAAAAGGAGCTTACTATCATTATCTCGTAGTATCATTTCAACATTGGGTTGAAAGTTGGCATCCAATTCAAGTTCGGCTATTCTCAAATCATTTATTTGTGCGGCTACCTTATACATACCATAACTTGGTTTGCAGAAAATTACTTTATCCTCACATGGCTGACAAAAAGCTCGCATCAAGAGATCAATAATCTCATCGCTACCATTGCCCAAAATCATTTGCTTGGCAGAAATATTTTTAATTTCAGACAAACGTTCTTTCAGTTCCCATTGCTGAGGATCAGGGTAACGATTGACACCATTGTCAAAAGGATTTTCGTTAGCATCTAGAAAAACAGAACTTGTACCCGAAAACTCATCCCTAGCAGAAGAGTAGGGAGTGAGTGTTTTCAAGTTGGTTCTTATCAGATTCTCTAATTTGAATTTTGTATTCATCTTATTTGCGGTTTAAGCTTGTTCTTGACAAATTTTGTTTAGACGAATGCTAACGGCATTTTTGTGAGCTTCCAGTTGTTCTGCTTCTGCCATAATTTCGATGCTAGGTCCTAAGTTTTCTAGACCTTTGCGTGTGATTTTCTGAAAAGTTATACTCTTCATAAACGAAGCTAGTCCAACACCAGAAAACGATTTTGCGTAACCATTCGTAGGCAAGGTGTGATTGGTTCCAGATGCGTAATCTCCAGCACTTTCGGGTGTGTAATTCCCAATAAAGACTGATCCTGCATTTTTGATGCCATTCAATATCTCATCTTCATCCTTAACAGAAACAATTAAGTGTTCTGGTCCATATAGATTGCTGATTTCAAGTGCTTCTTCAGCTGATTTTACCAAAATCATCTTTGAATTGTTTAGTGCTCTTGTTGCAATAGCTTCCCTTGAAATATTCTTAAGTTGTTTGGCAAGTTCAACCTGCACTGAATCTAGAAGTTGTGCATTCCAACTAAGCAATATGACTTGACTATCTGGGCCGTGTTCAGCTTGCGATAAAAGATCGGCAGCGACAAATTCAGATACTGCACTTTCATCGGCCATAACAAGAACTTCCGAAGGACCTGCAGGCATGTCGATTGCAACACCAAGTTTACTAGCTGTTTGCTTTGCTGCTGTTACAAACTGGTTACCTGGACCAAAAATCTTATAAACACTAGGAACTGATTCTGTCCCTAAAGCCATAGCACCTATGGCCTGAATGCCACCTAATCTGAATACTTGTTTGATACCAACCAATTTACATGCATAAAGAATCGCTGGATTGATTTTACCATTTTTGTCTGGAGGTGTACACAATACGACTTCTTTACAATTCGCAATGCGTGCAGGGACACCTAACATGAGAACGGTAGAAAATAGGGGAGCAGATCCTCCAGGAATATACAAACCTACCTTATTAATTGGCGTAAATTTTCTCCAGCAAGTTACACCCTCAGTTGTTTCAATGATTTCCGATTCTGTTTCTTGAGCTTTGTGAAATTTCTCTATATTCTGAGCTGCAAATCTTATAGCATTCTTTAGTTCATCAGATATTAATTGTTCTGAATCATCTATCTCTGATTGGCTTACAGCTAGCTCATCAATTCTAACTTGATCGTAAAACCAAGTGTATTTTCTAAGAGCAGCGTCGCCATCAGCTTTAACTTCTTTGAAAATTTGGTTGACAACTTCATCCATCTCCTCCAATTCAATAGTTGGACGTGCTAGAATTGTATTCCAATCGTTTTTTTGTGGGTATTTTATTGTTTGCATTGTCTGAATATTTTAAAATTAAAGAATCATTTTTCCGATTGGAATAGTTAAAATACCCTCAGCACCATTAGCTCTAAGTTGGTCTATAACATCCCAAAAATCTTTATCATTGATAACGGTGTGAATAGAACTCCATCCTTTATCCATTAAAGGCATTACCGTTGGGCTTTTCATTCCAGGTAAAATTTTATTGATAGCTTCAATTTTATCGTTAGGAGCGTTTAGTAGCAAATATTTATTGCTTTTTGCAGCTAAAACAGCATCGATTCTAAAAAGTAAGTCTGATAGAAGAGCATTTTTTTCTTCTGAAATATTTGCGTTTTTTACTAGACAGGCTTCTGATGAAAGAATTTCTTCAACTTCTTTAAGTCCATTTTTGAATAGAGTACTTCCAGAGCTTACGATGTCACAAATGGCATCAGAAAGTCCAATGTTTGGTGCAATTTCCACCGAACCTGATATCACGTGGATTTCTGAATCGAGATTGTTAGCATCTAAGAAAGCTTGTAATGAATTAGGATAGGAGGTTGCGATTCTTTTGCCATTGAAATAATCTAAACCCGTGTATTCTTCATCTTTGGGAATAGCCATTTTTAATCGGCATTTCGAGAAGCCTAATTTCTGTAGGACTTCAACTTCCTTTTGTTTTTCAATGACAACATTTTCACCAACAATGGCAATATCGGCAACACCATCTTGTACATATTGTGGGATGTCTGAATTTCGTAGATAAAGAACCTCTAGAGGGAAGTTACGCGCTTGTGCTTTTAACTGATCTTTTCCGTTATCTATCGAAATACCACAATCTTTAAGAATTTGAAGAGAATCGCTTTGTAATCTTCCTGATTTCTGAATGGCAATTTTTAGTCTTGTACTCATTTTGTTTTTTTTGTTATAAAACCTGAATCCAGAAATGGGTACAAACAAGAACGCCAATCTGGAATCAGGTTGGCGTTAATAGTTATGAATTTATCATTTGAAATTCTTGCATAACATTACCAGTTCACCTGAAGTAAGTATAAATGATGATGGTGATGATGTCGTGCTATAAAAGTCATTGTAATTGTGTTTTTAGTCTTGTATTAAAATTTGATGTCAGAATTGGTTATAAACAAAAACGCCAACCTGATGTCAGGTTGGCGTTAATAGTTATGAATTTATCACTTGAGATCTTCACATAACATCATCGGCTCACCTGAGGTAAGAAAAAATGATGATGATGTAGTCTTGTAAAAATCATAGTTTTTGCGTTTTATCTGCGACAAAGATTAGAATAAAAATTACAAAAGCAAGAGGGGATAGTGAATTTATTTTTTTTGTAGAATTGCAGATCGCTTTGTAGCCCTTTAAACATAGACTGTTTACTAGTTGTTCTTTTTTTGAATAAAAATAATAAGCCTCATAGAATCTATATGCATATAGCTAATTCATGTGGTGCATATTTTATCATTTTTAGTATATTTGCAAAGTATTTAGAATAAGAACTATTAATAATAAGAAGCTATGGCGAGTAGAAGAAAATTAAAAAAAGATATTGACTTTTTGACTTTTGAAGTTATTTCTGATTGCTACAATTATATTTACCTGCACCCAGGAAACGAAGAAAAAGTAATGGATATCATTAAAGAAACGGTTGCAAATCGTAACAATCTTGTTGCTCGTACCAACCATCCTGATGGTAAGGATAATCCAAAGTTGGTAAAGGCACATTATAAAG
Source organism: Marinifilaceae bacterium (assembly GCA_016744515.1). GTDB lineage: Bacteria > Bacteroidota > Bacteroidia > Bacteroidales > Marinifilaceae > Ancylomarina. The sequence continues at coordinate 4,167 of JADGEF010000082.1, forward strand.
CAGTTTTCAGCGAATTAATGACTAATATTGACACTTCATTCACAAAATTGAGTGAACTGATTAAAGCATAAGTTTCCTAAACGAAATAATTCTAACAGCTTTGCCTCTCAGGTAAAGCTATTTTTTTAGGTATGAAAATTGAAAAGATAATTACGCTTGATGGATTAGGTAAAATTACGCTAAAAAGAGATTCACGTTTTAAACGTTTATCTCTAAGAATGGCACCTAATAAAGGCATTTGGATTAATGTTCCAATTTATGTCGATTGGAAAGAAGCTGTCGATTTTGCTCAATCTCATAAAGATTGGATCGCTAAACAAAGTCTAAAAATTCAAGTTAAGGAAGATCAAAATATTTTTTTCGATACTGATACAGTTTTTAAGACTAAGTATCATGAATTAAAGATGAATCCATCTCAGGTAAATCGGGTAAATGCAAGCGTAAAACAAGGCTTAATTCAGATTAATTATCCTGAGGGTTTTGATATGAAAACGAAAGGTTTTCAGGAGTTTGTTAAGAAGATGATACTTGAGACTTTACGAAAAGAAGCAAAGCATGTTTTACCGAAACGATTAGAAGAGTTGGCACAGCGATTTAGCTTCAAATACAATAAAGTAACAATTCGAAATGCTAGCACGCGTTGGGGCTCATGTTCGGGAGAGAATAACATTAGTTTAAACCTGCATTTAATGCGCTTGCCAGAGCATCTAATTGATATGGTATTGCTTCATGAGCTCTGCCATACCATTGAGAAAAATCATTCCAAATCATTTTGGGATTTATTGGATAAAGTATGTGATAATGTGCTGACAAAAAAGAAAGAAATGAAGGCATATTCAACACATTTCTAAGGACTAAAAAGAATATAATTTGTAGACAATGAATAGAGAAATTTATATTGTAGTTGGACTAAGTATTTTTGCATTTTTGTTAGGTATCCAGTTGAAAAAAAGGTTTGCAAAAAAGAAACCCGTAGTCGCTCAGAAGATTCATAAATCACAGCGATCAAAAACGGCTAAACAAGCACAAGAAACACCTCCGAAAAAACAGACTAAATATCCTAAATTGAAGAGCTTCTTTCTTTGGTTACAAGTTGCTGTATTGTTTTTCATTATCATATTTATGATGCCAGCATTATCGCGCGATATCATGGTTGCTGATGGTAACTACGATCAGAAATTGATATTACGAATACTGATTGTTGCTTTTGCAGCTTACACTTTTTTTGTCGGTCTAAATGAGCTTTTTAAGAAGAAAGGTAAGTGGTAAACTGATTTATAACATCTATTTTGACACAGTATAGAAGGAGTTTACTCATCGTTTTAGATGAGTAAACTTTTTTTTTATATAAATAAACAAAAAAATAGAGAATATTCTTCACGATTAAATCGTTTTCGATGAACCCTCTCTCATTATAAGAAAAAATATTTAATTTATAAATGATAAAAAGCATAAAAGAGTCTTTATCTGCATTTTATTACATCAAAAATTTCTGTAGATTTGATACGGACACAGACTATTAAAGTTATATAAACTTAAGATATGGAGAATATGAAGACAACTTATCGAGAAATTCAGTCGAAGAATGGAGAGGTAGATCAAAAGGATCTAATTCGTTACATTAATTTGCAATTGGCAGCAATGGGGCAACCAATCTTTAACGAAAACAATGAAGAATTGTGCAATGATAATTTTACTGCATTAACAGATAGCTTGATTCAAAGTTATCGTACTAAATCGCGATTACTTTCAGATCACCATTGTCCTTCAGATCAGAGAATTCAGAATTTTTTGAATGATTATTTTAAGGAATTGGAATTGGACGTTCCGCAAATCCCAACATCAACTTTTACTCTTGACCAAGAGGGAATTGCTCGTGAGTTAAGTTTACCACCTAATAAAAATGAATATATAACTGAGTATTTAAGCTCATACAGAATAAAACAAGGTGTTTTACACAACCCCAAGCATGATAGAAGAACAACAAAAGGTTCTTTTCATATTGTAGAAGGAAATTTGCCTGCACCTCTTGACAAAATTGAATTACCTAAAATTGCTTTCATTAAGTTTTTAGAATCTGCATTTAACCCATCAGACGAATTAAACACACTTCCTTTTACTTCAACACAGGATGAGAAAGCCAAAATGATGGTTTCTCTTTTGTTACGTCCTGTAGTTTGTCCTGAAGTTAAAGGAGTTATCTCTAATAAAGCAATGGAAGTTCGATTTTTTGTTCCTGGATCTTTCGTTTGTAATCTCGACTTTGTTGAATCAATTTTTGGTAATGCTGGTGATCCAAACCTACCATCAAATGATGCTGGGCTAGATATTGAACACTGGACAGGTCATTCGGGTTGTGTTGTTTTAGCACCACAATTATTGGAATTGACTAAGAAAGAGATTGGTTTACCACATTACGACGATGCTACAGAGCGTCAACGTAATGATGGTGTTTGCTGGAAAGAAGAGAATGAGCTTTATAATGGCGGTCAACCATTTAAGGTAACTTGTAGAAGCGAAGAAGGTGTTGTTATTACACTTATCGCTGATAATTATTTTGGCTACTCTAAGAAAGAGATTAAAACGCAGATTAGTTTCTCTGCGAATCTTTATGGACTGGCAGAAGAGGAGCATTCTGGTGGAGCAATTGCTTTCCCACGTAAGAATTTAGGAGATAATTTCGATGGAACACTTTTTATGAAGAATATTCTTAAAAAGCAGTTTAGTTTCGACGAGGTAATAAAACAATTAGGCGATACCGTAAATGTAAAACCTGAAGGATATGCTATTGATAAAGAGTATAATAATATTATCTATATTGATGGAGATGCTAAAATAGATTTATATAAGAGTACAGTAAGTTGGACGAAAGATGGCAAAGATCAGTCGATACGATTAATGCCTGAACATCATTATGTGCATCCATCAGGCTATAAACTACTTATGGAGAAGCATCCATCTGCACCATCGTGGCGTTTGGTAAGTACTTATGCCGAGGGAACATTCTGTCATAAACCATGTACGGTTTCTGGTGGTGGTAAATCAGAAATCTCTAAATCGTTATTGAATGCCATTATTTACAGTTCATTCTATATCCAAGATATGGATAAGGATTTCGATATGGCTGATCAGGTTTTTGAACATGACTATTCAAGTCGATGGAAAAATCACGATGAGCGTTTACAACCATCACGATCATTATTAGATTCAAAAAGATCTTTAGGTTCAGTAGTGAAGCTTTTAACCCCTTCTAAATACTATACTGAAGATTACAATGCTTACTTATTATCTATTCCTGATCATGTAAAAGGATTGGTGCTTTTCATTAAGCGTTTCTATCGTGAAGGTCGTACAGGTAGCGATTGGAGAAATCATTTCTCTGTAGATATGGTAAACGGTAAAAAAGGACATGAGTTGCTTTATAATAACCGTAAAATTGTAGCAAGTTATTTACGTGTTGGTTTTGCGACAGATAACTCATGGTTCTTGCATAAGTTACGCCAAGACTTTATTGCTTCGGCAAAAATTCAGATGGAAGATGATATTACAGCTTCTATAGTTCTACCTACAAGTAGCCTTTCATATTTAAACGAGGCTTACGATAATAAGTCGATTAAGATTACAACCAACTGTGAGCGTCGTTTCTTTCAGCGTCCTGATGAAGCAGTTCATCGTGGATACGATAAGGAAGCAGAGGCAGATCTTTCGATGAGAGGTAACTTTACATCGAATTACGAACCTATGACTACAGAAGATGGTCAGGAATTGATGGCCGATGCAATTGGTTTCGATTTGTATACTAAGCCTATTCAGGACTTGATACGAGAAGGAGCTAACAGCGAAAAAGGCAATTACTTTATCACACCATCACACACACGTATCGTGAATGGAAAGCCGTCACAGAATCCACGATATTTACAGATTCGTCCAGACTTGGTAAACCCAATCGACGATAAGTTAGCTGAAGTTGGTGTTCGTTTGGCTAGAAAAATTCCAATGGATCATCCAGTTCATCATCCAGTAAATGCAGTTTTGCCAGGGCGTCGTAATAACCCTGCCGATAAGAAGGCTGGAATTCGTGCATTGAGTGTTTACAACCCAATTCATTATCAAGAGCTACCTGAGTTGTTTATGGATTTTATTTGTTCTCTAACAGGTAAATCACCATCAACTACTGGAGCAGGAACTGAAGGCGCATTAACAAAAGGACCTTTCAATATGCTGAGTCCAACAACTGACTTGAATAATGCTTTATTATCTTATATCATCACAGGATACCAAGGTTTTTCATCAGCTGCTGGTTATGTTGGTTCTGATAATCGTTTCGACCATGATGTTTCTTTATTGATTCCAGAATTATGGTGTCGATTGAGCGAAGAAAGCAGAGATCCAAAGCATTTAATTGAAGAAGGTTCTCTCGAGAAGATGGACGATTTTGAATATAAAGGCGAAAAGATTCACGCAAGTCGTCTGGGATATCGTATCACAGAAGGTTTCCTTTTCCGTTATTTGAATAGAATTTTCGATGAGCCTCAAAATGTATTCAACGAAAGAATGTTGAAGCCAGAACTTCAGGATATGGAAGATTTTGCTGACGGTATCAAAAATATCGTCGAAGCACAAGAAAAAGTGGCTATCAATTACTTTAAGGATGATAGTATTTCTGCCGCAATTCCACCATTACAAGTACTGTTGAGCATTATGGCTTTTGGTCAATACGATGGTAAGGAGATTAGCGATCCTGAATTGCGTAAAATGTTCGATCGCGATGTAGTTATCAATTCTGATTGGTATAAGGCTCGATTAAAGCGTAAGCAAGATATTGATATTCAATATTACGAAAAGCAAATTGTTTATTTAAATAGCTTTATTACTGATAAAAATAATACAGAATGGAATGAGACTATGAGTCTTGTCGATCGTATGACTAAAGCAAAATTAAATTTAGAGCATGTGAAAACTGAAACTTACCTTGAAAGTTTGGTTGGAACAATTGGAGCAGACCCCTTGTTTAAGAAGTAAGAATAATCTACTTATAGAAAAGGGGATAAACTGTGTAGTTTATTCCCTTTTTATATGTGCTTGATAATAAGGCCGTTCGTGCTTGCTGCAATATTCTGATTATAAGTGGTTTGTAAATCAATCTCATATCTCACGATCTATTGTCTAAGAAAAATACTAGTTTTCTTAGAGGCACTATATAAGCTATTTATATCATTTCTTCATGAACCATTGTCAAAAGAATTATCAAATTAAATATAACGAATACCTGCAAGTTGTTTAACAGTGCGATCCTTCGCTTTTTGGATAAAAGCTAATATTTATTATTTAAACGAAGCGTAAGTTGTGACTAAAATCAAAATAATAACCTGGAGATTTGTTATTTATAAATTATTACTCTATTTTTCATGTTATTAATTTGTGTATTCTTAAGTAATTAATACAAAAATTAAATATTAAATCTAATATCATGTTAGGATGATAGATAGTCAAATACTCAATAATGAAGTTGCAGCGGATCAGAAATCTGAGCCTGCTTGTACTATTCATTTTTTTGAAGAAAGACTGAATAAAGTTCTCAAGAACCATCTTCATAGGCATCAATTTCCAGATGTATTAAATTCTGATGAGTTGCAGATGATGTTTGATCTAACATGGAGTATTAATCCTCCTGTACAGGCACTTAATAGTACTATCTCTGATTTTAATTTAGAAGAGATAAAAGCAGACTACTATCAAATTATCAAAGAATTTAAATTTAAACATGAAGGTTCAGATATTAGTCTTCCTGACTATAATATTCTAGCTTCTTTTTATCATGTTGTTTATCACGGAATTAAAAGTCGAAAGCGAGCTAGATATATAAAAGAAACATTTGCTGTACCTTTTCTTGAAGGCGTTTCAATGCTTACGCAAGTACCAAAAATGTATACAGCCTGTTTTTTTATGCTTATCAATCGTTTGAACGATATAAGTAAATATTTTTATTCTTTTGAAATGATTAGCAAACAGGAAGAGTCCGGGATGAAGATTACTCCAGTCTTGTCAATCTGTTTTGCTACAAAAGAATCAATGTTGATTTGTCGATCTTATCGTTCAGTTTATAAGATAGCAAACCCTCTTTCTTCGTCAGAAATAAAATGGTTAACAATTCCTGAAAAGAAAGATCAGACGCAAAATCACAATAATAAAGCTTGCTTGAATATGTACATTCAAGCTCATGCTTTAACCTGTTTGAAAGAGAGTTTAGATATTTTCGATAAGCAAACAATTAACGCTATTTTAAACTACAATCTGAGGCATGTAGATAAGATCGAATCTTATAAAGAAAATCTATTGTTACCCATCAGAATTTATAATATAAAAATTGGTTACTTAATTTGTATAGTATCTGGTTCTAACCTAGTGGCAAGGACATTCAGTTTTATACATCAGAAAGATACACCAGAAGGAGACAGGCTTATAAAAGATATAACCCAGCCAAATGTTAATTCGAAATTACATCAAGCATATAAACTAAGCCTTTTGCTAAATTTGAATGATAAAGAGAAACAAAAACTGCCATATGAACTACGAGAAATATTTCATCTGAAAAATTACAACTTAAATATAAACACCATGCAAGAAGCAAATTATGACGAATTTATTTCTTACATCAAGCAAGGAGAAGACACTGAATTAATAATTAATAACACTAATAGAGAGGAACTTGCTTTACAGAGTTATTCTATTGGGAAGCTTATGCAACTTTTGATAATTAACACACTAGGTTTAGTCGTTGCGCAGCTAGTAAAAATGTATTATTCTATAATTCATAAGTTTAAAAGCTTATTAAAAAAAAATGAAACTACGAATATGACAGCTAATTATCGCGAGGAAAATGATTGCTCCAAAGCGAAACCACTGGCACCTATGGGTTTAAGTCTTGTAAGCAAGAAAACTGAACAAGTGAGTTAAAAGTCCTTAATAATATGTTTTTAAAGTAATTGAAATACACCTGTATGCATGAAGATGTGTAGCGATCACCTGCAGTAAGTTTATACCGATTATATTTGCGTGTGATTCTGACTATATTCATAAACAATTCACCTTCTACCTAAAGCATGACTTTAGATGGAAGGTGTTTTAGTTTATTGTAGGATTGAGATTTATAACCAAAAATTTATGCCAAGTTTATATTCAGATAAAGTTCAACCTATTTGTAATAAAAAAACTTGAATTCAGGATATTAAATTATTAAAGACTCTCTATTTAACTGGAATATTTTTTTATAGAAAGTTTTATGCTTATTTTAGCTTATGACAAAATTAACATATATCTAGCATGAATTCACTTATTAATAGAATATCAATAATCTGCTTGTTGATGATTACTCTATCAACTTTTTCTTTGTTTGCTCAAAGAACAGTATTTAGTATGAGTGAATACAATAAGGAGAACGGTTTGCCAGACGAGTCAGTTAAAGATATTGTAACTGATCAAGAAGGAGTTCCATTTTTTGCAACGGATAATGGTTTATATGTACTGGTACATAATGAATTTCATTACGTACCTGCACCTAAAGGTAAATCATCTTTTTTTAAAGCCTTTTTCATTCTTAAAGATAATACTATATTGGTTATTGCCGATGATGCTATTTATAAACTTATCCCAGGATTAGAACATAGGCAGTTAGAGCTTTTTATTGATTGTAATAATGGTGCTGATTCTCCTCAGTATCCAAAGAATATTTATGAGGATGGTAGCAATCGCATCTGGATAGTAGATTATACCAATATATTTTGTTATTCAGATGGTAAGTTGCATAAGTATAAGATGGATGAGAAGAATAAATCAACATCATCCTTGCGTTCCTATCAATTTCTAGAGCTCGATCATGGACATCTCATGGTTGTTTCACAAAAAGGTTGGTTTTATAGGTTTAATGAAGAAATAAAAGCTTTTGAGGAGATGAATGATAAATCAGAGTTCATTGTTCATTCTTCATTTTTATATAGGAGTAATGAATTTCTTTTAGGGACATCAGAAGGATTAATGAATTATAAATTTTCTCCAGAAGGTTATTTTGTTGAGAAAACGGTACTTGATTCTTTTATTATAGCCTCCAGTATTATCCCATTAAAACATAATCGTTTCCTTGTTGGTACATGGTTTCAAGGTTTGATCGAAATCTATTTTGAACCACAATTTGGTATTTATCCAGTTGGTGGATTTCCTTCTTTCACCATTAATAATATGCATAAAGATCGTTTCGGATGCATATGGGCATCAACTAATTCGGGAGCTATTCACATGGAGACAGAATTCTTTTCGACCCAGTTTCTCAACATGAATTCAGATTATGTGAAAGATTTAGTAAAAACAGAAGAAGCAATATTCTTTTTGAATGGCAAAGATGTTTATACGGTTGATGCAGACTATAGTATAGAAAAATATTTGGAACTTGGAATAAACAACAATACTAAACTTGCTGTATGGGAGAATCTGATTCTTGTGGGGAATGCAAAAGGTGAGGTTTCTTGTTATAAGAATCATAAGTTAATGTTTCATTTCAAATTATCCGGTATAGATGTGACTGATATAGCCATTAATTCAATGCATGAAGCTTGGGTAATTACCAATTCGGAACTATTTAGGCTTGATTTATTAGATGGTAGTTATAAATCTTATTTGCAGCAGTTTGGAGGGGAGCGTATTGTTCGCGATGTAGAGTATATTAATGATACAGATCTAATAATTAGTGGTGTAAATCAAAGTTCTTATCTATTCATTTATAATATGATGGATGATAATATCATAAATATTAGTGTTGAAGCTGATTTTATGAAAGGAAGAGATTTTTTGACGAGAGATATTGAGATTGATGGTGATAGTATATTTATTGGAAGTTCCTTAGGTTTAATTAAATACATTGATAGTAAAGTTGAACGAGTCGATTTAGGACAGTATACTGAGAAGGAAGTTGTTTCGGTAGCTAAAGATAAAAGAGGTGATCTGTGGATTAGTGGGAGTAAAGGTGTATTTAGAAAATCAGGTGATAATATTAATCTATTTTCAACAGAAGATGGATTACCTTCGAAGATATCTTATGAGGGGAATATGTTAGTCGACTCTAGAGGTGTGTTATGGATTGGAACTAGTAATGGGTTGAGTTATGCAGATGCCAATCAAAAGATTAAAAAAAGTCCTAAGCCATTGGCTTATGGTGTTCTTGATGAGGATCATACTTTACTTTCAAACGGGAAAAATGTGGTGAATAAAAATACAACTGTCTTACTTAATGTGAGTAGTTTATTATATCCTCAATCAAAGAATTTATTTGAATATAGTATCAATAGTGGTTTAACTCGTGAAAATACGTGGTTACCTTTAACTACCAAGAACCAAATTTTGATATCTGACTTAAAAGTAGGTAATTATCAACTTAATCTTCGTACTAAGCATACAGGCAATTACTTTTGGAGTGAGGAAACCATTATGTTTGTTCGAGTAGATGAAGTTTGGTATTTAAGATGGTATAGTCTTGTTGTTTATATTTTATTTTTATTTGTATTGGTTTATTTTACCTATGTAACCAGTAAAATTAGAGCACATAAAAGAATGTTGAATCTAAGACGATTGATTAATGAGAATACAAAAGACTTAAAGCTGCTCAATCAAGAATTAGAAACAGCTAATATGGCAAAAGATAAATTTATCTCTATTTTAGCTCACGACTTGCGCAATCCTTTTAATGCTATTCGTGGTTTTTCTCAAATACTAGTTGATCATTCTGAAGTATTAGATAATGACGAAAAACAAGAATTGATAGAGATGATATATAAAAGTTCGGATGATACTTTTAAGTTACTTGAGAATTTACTTGAATGGGCTAATGTACAGAAGGGGAATTTAAAAGCAAACCCTGAATCGTTAAACCTGAGAATCCTTATGCAGAATAATTTGGAGATTCACCAGAAACTAGCTGCTGTAAAAAGAATAAAGATTGAGGGAAAATTTCAGGATCTGTTTATTATAGCAGATAAGCATATGCTTGATGCGGTTATTCGAAATTTGATTTCTAATGCCATAAAGTATTCTAATTCAGGTGATACAATTAACTTAGAAATTAAAGAAATAGGTGATATGGCTATGATTAAAATAATGGATCATGGTGTAGGAATGAGTAAAGAAAGAATGAATCAGCTTTTTCGCTTAGATACCATCAGCTCAACAGTTGGAACTTCAGATGAGACGGGTACAGGTTTTGGTTTGATGTTATCCAAAGAATTTATTGACTTGAATGGTGGAAAAATTGAAGTTACTAGCGAGAAGGATATGGGTACAGTTTTCTCGGTGTATTTACCTCTCTCTAAAATAAAAAGCATTGATTCATAAATTAAAACACTTCATGTTATTCTTTAATTACAACTATAAACTTGTTCAATACCAAGCTTTTATTTATTCTAAATAAATTCAACTAACTATCATACTTGTAGGTCTTTTATTAGTTTTTAGGCAGAATGAGATAAAATTCATAGACTGCTTAATGGCTTATTATGGGGCTTTCAGTACGGAAACTCTCTCCAGAATTAGCAAATCGTAATGTAAGATACTGTTATATTGAATCTTAATAATATTGTAATCTAGAGATTGCAATATTATTAAATTATGCTTGCACAACAATAATTAAAAGCTTTACTTTGCGCCCGTAAAAACAGAAGATAAAGCTTGTTTTTTCTAGTGTTTTTTACCAGATTATATTATTAATAATAATCCGATTCTATACAACCTACAAATATAAAATTAACTAGAATGGCTAAAATGCAATTCAAGGCCGGTGAGTGGCAAAAAACTATTAACGTAAGAGATTTCGTTAGTAATAACCTAACTTCTTATGAAGGTGATGCTTCATTTTTGACAGGAGCAACAGAACGTACAAAAAAACTATGGGATATCTGCAAAGATGCAGTTAAGGAAGAGCGTGCAAATAATGGCGTTCGCTCAATAGATACAGAAACTGTATCAACAATTGCTTCTCACGGAGCAGGATATATTGACAAATCATTGGAGTTAATCGTAGGTCTTCAGGCTGACGAATTGCTTCGCAGAGCAATGAAACCATATGGTGGTATTGCTGTTGTTGAGAAAGCATGTACTGAGCAAGGTCTTGAGGTTTCAGACCGTGTTAAGGATATTTTCCGCAACTTTGCAAAAACGCACAACGATGGTGTTTTTGATGCTTATACATCAGAGATTCGTAAATTTCGTTCTTTAGGATTCCTTACTGGTCTTCCTGATAACTACGCTCGTGGTCGTATCATTGGTGACTATCGTCGTGTAGCGCTTTACGGTATCGATCGTTTAATCGAAGTGAAAAAAGAAGATTTGAATGGTTTGACTGGAACTATGACTGACCAGTTGATTCGCCTTCGTGAAGAGGTTTCAGAGCAAATTAAAGCTTTGGGGCAAATTAAGGAATTAGGTGACAAATATGGATTAGAACTTAATCGTCCAGCTGAGACTGCTCAGGAAGCTATCCAGTGGGTGTATATGGGTTACCTAGCTGCTGTTAAAGAGCAAGATGGTGCTGCAATGTCATTGGGTAATGTTTCTACTTTCCTTGATATTTATATCGATCAAGATCTTAAGGCTGGTGTAATTACTGAAGAGTTTGCTCAGGAAATGCTTGATCAATTCGTAATGAAATTGCGTATGGTTCGTCACCTTCGTATGAATGCTTACGATGAGATTTTCGCTGGTGACCCAACTTGGGTAACTGAGTCGATTGGTGGTAGAACGATGGATGGAAGAACTAAGGTAACTAAGACTTCATTCCGTTTTCTTAATACACTATATACTTTAGGGGCTTCTCCAGAGCCAAATATGACTGTTCTTTGGTCAAACGAATTACCAGAAGGATTCAAGAAATTCTGTGCTCAGGTTTCTATCGATACTTCATCTATCCAGTACGAGAATGACCAATTGATGCGTGATACTCGTAAGTCTGATGACTACGGTATTGCTTGTTGTGTATCTTACCAGGAGATTGGAAAACAAATTCAGTTCTTTGGTGCTCGTTGTAACCTTGCCAAAACATTATTGTTAGCATTAAACGGCGGTCGTTGTGAAAAAACAGGTACATTACTTATCGAAGGTATTCCAGCTATGTCAAGCGACGAGTTGAACTACGACGAAGTAATGAGCAACTATATGATTGCGATGAAACAAATGGCTCGTGTTTATAACGATTCAATGAACATCATCCACTACATGCACGATAAGTATTACTATGAGAAAGCTCAAATGTCTCTAGTTGATACAAATCCTGCTATTAACCTAGCTTACGGTATTGCTGGTCTTTCTATCGTTGCCGATTCAATGTCTGCAATTAAGAATGCTAAAGTAACTTCTGTTCGTAACGAAGAGGGCTTAACTTGCGATTTCAAAATTGAAGGTGACTTCCCATTCTATGGTAACGATGATGATGCAGTAGACTGTTTCGCTGTTGAAATTCCAAACATTTTCAATGGTATGTTGAAAGAATTGCATACATACAAGAATGCTGAATCTACAATGTCTATTCTTACTATTACTTCTAACGTAGTATATGGATTAAAGACTGGTGCGACTCCTGATGGTAGAGCTGCAGGTGTACCTTTTGCTCCTGGTGCTAATCCAATGCACGGTCGTGATTCTCATGGTGCTATTGCTTCTTTAAACTCAGTAGCTAAAATTAACTATGAAGATTCATTGGACGGTATTTCTAACACATTCTCAATTGTTCCTAAATCATTAGGTTCAACTCCAGAATCTCGTTCAGAGAACTTGGTAACTATGATGGATGCTTATTTCACCAAAGGTGCTCATCACTTGAATGTAAATGTATTGAACCGTGAACTATTAATAGATGCAATGGAGCATCCAGAAGAGTACCCACAGTTGACTATTCGTGTATCAGGTTACGCAGTAAACTTCGTAAGATTGACTCGTGAGCAGCAGTTAGAGGTTATTTCTCGTTCATTCTTCGAGAAAATGTAATCATCTCAAGAAGAAATAAGATAATTCCGGGGCTCCTATGGAGCTCCGGAATCTTTATTTCATAAGATAGTTTTCTACTTACAACAAAAACATACAAATGCTAAACGTTCATTCATTCGAATCGCTTGGAACCTATGACGGACCAGGTATTAGACTCGTTGTTTTTTTACAAGGCTGCGCATTTAAATGTTTATACTGTGCGAATCCCGATACTATTACTTTCAAAGGTGGAACTCCAACTCCTAATGAGGAGATTATGCGTAAGGCTCGTAACCAACGTCCCTTTTTTGGAAAAAAAGGTGGGCTTACCTTTTCGGGAGGAGAGCCTCTTTGGCAAGCGAAAGAACTTTCTGTTCTATTCCAAGAGCTAAAGGATGATAATTTTAATACGTGTATCGATACAAATGGGAATGTATTTAACGATGATGTGAAAAATCTTCTTAAGAATACTGACTTGGTCCTTTTAGATATTAAACATATCAATCCAGATTGGCATAAAACCATTACAGGTAAAACCAACGAAACAACCTTGAAATTTGCAAAATACCTGAAAGAAACAAATACGCCAGTATGGCTTCGCTATGTTTTAGTGCCAGGTTACTCTGATCAGGAAAATTATATGCACGAAATGGGTCAGTATTTTAAAGATTACTCAAATATTGAGAAGTTGGAAATTCAGCCTTACCATAAATTAGGGGTTCATAAGTATGAGCATCTAGGAATGAAATATGAACTTGAAGGCGTGCTAGAAAATTCTTCTGAACAACTAACTCGTGCTGAAAAAATTTTTAGCCAATACTTTAAAGAGATCATTATTAATTAAACTAGAGTTTTACTCTTTGTTAAAGATTTAAGTCATGTCTTTTAATACATTTGAAGAAGCTGTTAAGACCGTAGATAATAAAGTATTTATTACGCCAAAGGAACCATCTCATGCGGTTGAAACTTTAGGATTTAATTCTCCTAAAGAAACCGTTGAAGTTGTTAATCATAGCGCTGAAGCGAAAAGAGATACAGCATCTAAAAAGGTATTTGTACTTGCAATTTTAGCTGGTGGATACATTGCTATGGGTAGTCTTTTAGCTCTAGTCATTGGTGGTGCAATGCCAGGACTAGCTCAATCGAACCCAGGTTTACAAAAGTTCTTTTTTGGAGCGGTATTTCCATTAGGGCTTATTTTGTGTGCTGTTGCCGGTGCTGAGTTGTTTACAGGTAACACGGCCTATTTTATACCATCAGTTTTATCTAAGCGTATGTCATATAAAGTCCCTCTGAAAAACTGGACCATTGTCTATATAGGTAATTTTATAGGTTCATTAATTGTAGCTTACTTTTTGGTTTATCTTACCGAAGTGTTAATGCATTCCCCATCAATAGATTCAGCTATTGATATCGCTATTGCTAAAACATCTAATCCTTTTTACAAGACTTTCTTAAAAGGAATAGCCTGTAACTGGATGGTCGCATTAGCCATGTGGTTGGCTTATGCAGCTAAAGATATAACAGGTAAGATTCTAGGAATTTGGTTTCCTGTAATGGCTTTTGTTGCAATGGGGTTTGAACACTGCGTAGCTAATATGTTCTTTATTCCAGTTGCCATTTTTCATGGTGCCGATATCACTTGGATGGATTTTATAGTGAAAAATTTGATTCCTGCCACTTTAGGTAATATAGTAGGTGGAGCACTATTTGTAGGAACCGCCTATTGGTATGTCTACGATAAAAAATAAAAACAAGCTTGCATTGTTTTAAAAGCAGTAGCCTTTATGGTTGCTGCTTTTTTGTTTGCCTTGCATGCAAACTTTTCCGTCAGTTTGAAAGACAACTGAGTCGCCTAATCGGAGGGAAGGCAATACGAAGTCAAGTGCGCTATTG
>JADGEF010000083.1 GCA_016744515.1 Marinifilaceae bacterium
TATCATGACCTTAAAATCATTCTCATATTTATTTCCCATAATTCAAAAATATAAATTTATGGACTTAAAAAAAACGTCACAACAATAGTAGACATTCCAAGATGCCTGTCGCCGCATGCTTACGGTAACAAAGCCGTCCGTTGTAACATGTGAAAGTGTTCGGACATTGGGCATCGGCACTTTTTGCAACCTTACCCCAAACACATGCCAAAATCGGTTTACTTACGTTACGTTCCGCTAACTTACTAAGTCTTCCTTCACACCCTACCGTTACCAATAGCGCACTTGACTTCGTATTGCCTTCCCTCCGATTGGGCGACTCAGTTGTCTTTCAAACTGACGGAAAAGTTTGCATGCAAGGCAAACAAAAAAGTCCGAATCGTAATTCGGACTTAAATATTATTGAATAGAAATTCTATTGTAAAACTTCTTTCTGATTATTTGAAAAATACTTCATAAACTGAGCTCTCTCGTACATAGCTGAATCTTCAACCTGACCGTAACTCAATTTACCTCTGAATTCATCAACTGTTTTAAATTCTTTCTTCTCCATCCACTTTGAGATATCAGCTAAGATGTTAGTCACTCTATCAAAACCATTTTCATAGATTGTAGAACAAAGTTGAACAGTTTTAGCACCAGCTAACAACTGCTTAATCGCCGCTTCACCATCATGGATTCCTGTAGATGCAGAAATATCAATACCGCGAATTTTATCACTAATCATTCCAACAAAACGCAATGATTTACGAATATCAGCAGGAGAACTTAAAACCGCTGCTGATGTCATTTCCATCTTATCAACATCAATATCTGGCTCGTAAAAACGGTTGAATAATACTAAAGCATCTGCTCCATCAGCATTTAAACGATTTGCAACCGCCATCATATTAGTAAAGTAGATACCCAATTTCATCGCAATTGGAATATTCACTTGCTTCTTCACGGCTTTAAAAATCTCGTAATAAAGTTTCTCGTATGCTTCTGAAGATTTGTTTTTATCATTAGGTACAATAAAAATATTCAACTCGATAGCATCTGCACCAGCTTGCTCAATCTCTTTTGCAAAAGATGTCCAATCTTTAGACGACACACAGTTTATACTAGCAATTATAGGAATAGAAACCGACTTTTTAGCTTCACGAATTAGCTCAAGATAGTTCGAAATTGAATTACCTTTTACGTAATTCACGATATAATCTTCAGCTTCAGGATATCCTGAATTCTTAGGATCAGATGAAATTAAATGAGACGCTTCATTTGTGATTTGTTCCTCAAAAAGAGATTTCAAAACTACAGCGCCAGCACCTTTTTCTTCTAATATTTTAATTTTACGAACAGAGTTGGTTAAACCAGAACTGCTAACTACAACAGGATTTTTCAACTTCAATCCCATATAGGTTGTTTCAAGATTTATCATGCTAGTATTCTTTTTTTTTATGACTGAAACAAATATAATTAATTCAAGGAATCAATTAACATTTAAACTAACTTATTACTCATTCTGAGAACAATTCATTAAGCTATTTGTTACCAAACAGCTTTACTTTTGAGCGTAATTTCTTGCACCAAAAATAAAACTTCCTACTCGAACCATTGTACTACCCTCTTCAATAGCAATTTGATAATCGCCTGACATGCCCATTGAAACCTCAGTGAAATCAGATTTATCCTTAAACCCCTCAGCTTTTAATACGTCAAAATTGGTTTTAAGTTGCTTAAATTCCGAACGAACTTGATCATGATTGTCAGTAAAAGTAGCCATACCCATTACACCAACAATATTGACTCCTTCAAGATTTTTAAATTCATCTGAGTTCAACATTTCCTCTGCTTCAGATAAGTCATAACCAAATTTACTCTCTTCTTGTGCAATATGAAATTGTAATAAGCAGTTAATAACACGACTGTGTTTCAAAGCTTGCTTATTTATTTCTTTTAAAAGTTTCATACTATCAACAGCATGAATAAGATGAACAAATTCGGCAATATACTTTACTTTATTGGTTTGAAGATGTCCAATAAAATGCCACTCAATATCTTTAGCTAATGCTTCAAATTTCCCTTTAAGTTCTTGCGGCTTATTCTCCCCAAAAATCTTATAACCACCTTCATAAGCTTCTACAATAGCCTCATTCGGTTTGGTTTTGGATACTGCTATAAGTTTAACGTTTTCAGGTATACTTTTTAGTACCTGATCTATATTTTGTGAAATACTCATCAGTTATATTTTAAAAATCCTCTCCAAAATTACAATTTTAGAAAGGATTTAGAAACTTAGTATTGAATTATTAGAATATCATTTATCTATGAGTAGATCGAATTAGGAAAATTACTTTGTCCCATCAGATAAAATAAAGCCTACGCCATGAACATTCTCAATTTTAATAGCAGGATCTGGCTTAAGATGCTTTCTCAACTTTGTAATAAAAACATCAAGGCTACGTCCCATAAAATAATCATTCTCTCCCCATACTTTTACAAGTATTTCTTCTCGTTTCACTAGCGAGTTACGACTATTACAAAGCAATATAAGAACATCGGCCTCTTTCTTTGTAATACGAGTAACAGTTCCTTTTAAAGAAAGTTCAAGGTTGGAATGATTGAAATCAAACATGCCTATCTTACACTGGCAGTCTGCCGCTTCAGGAGCTTTATATGAACGTTTTAACACAGCATTAATTCTGCGTACAAACTCATCTTCATCAAAGGGTTTGGTTATATAATCATCTCCCCCTAAATCAAAACCATTTAGTTTATCTTCCTTAAGAGATTTTGCTGTCAGAAAGATAATAGGCACTTCATCATTCTTCTTTCGTATCTTCTTAGCTAGAGTAAAACCATCCATCAGTGGCATCATCACATCTAAAATACAAAGATCGAAATTATAGGATGTATAGGATGAAAGCCCCTCAACACCATCCCTTGCTAGGACAACATCAAAACCTTCCATTCCGAGGAAAGCTTTCATTAACATACCCAAGCTAGGATCATCTTCTACAAGGAGAATTTTAGGAGATTTTTCGATACTCATATATTTAGCTTAAAGGTAACATGACGGTAAATGTACTACCAATATTCTTTTTACTCCAAACTTTAATGCTCCCTTTATGAGCATCAACAATCAATTTACAATAAGATAAACCAATACCAAAGCCTTTTACATTGTGAATATCACCCGTGTGAGCTCTATAATAACGATCAAAAACATGATTTTGTTCATCTCTAGTCATACCAATTCCTTGATCACTAATAGAAATACACAACTCATTATGCTTTATCTGAGTTGTGATTTTTATTTTAGGGCTATCTGAAGAATACTTAAGCGCATTATCAATCAAGTTTTTGAAAACGTGTTGTATCAGTTCTTCGTCAACCTTAACTTTATCACGAGTCGCTTCAAGTTGGAATTCGATGTTTCCCTTTTTCTCTTTCATCTGAATATCTAAACAACTTGCGCATTCCGACAATAAGGAATGAAGAGAAACTTCATCTGCATTTAGTTTTAGTTCTCCTCTTTCAATACATGCCAACTTTAACAATTGATCCACCTGCTGTCTCAACCTATTATTTTCATTGTGAATAACATCAGAATAATGACTCACATTCTTAGGATCAGATAACACTTTCTCTCTCTTAAGCATGCCACACGCAAGCGCAATACTTGCCATAGGTGTCTTAAACTCGTGAGCAATATTATTAATAAGATCGGTAGTTCTACCGAGTATCTTCTTATCTCTTAGAAGTGAAAGAACAGTAATACCAAATAATGAAAACAAAATAATAATAGAAACTAAGGAAGCAATAAACATGGTTCCCATACTATCCAATAAATTCTTCTCTCGTTTATCGAAATATACGTTTAGCATTGCTTTATCGTCACTCAAAGCTTTCTGCATACTATAATAAAAACATCTACTCTTTGATTGCTTATCCGCCCTGGATAAAACTTCAATAGTATAATTTGATTCAATCTGGTGTTGCTTAAACTTATCCTCAATAATTAAATTCAAACGCTTAATTTCAGTTTTCAACCTAGCACTATCTGTCTTTGATTTGAGCTTTTTCATACATTCACTCATTTCGTAACAGGACTGTTGATCTTTCATAAATTCACTTACAGATTCGTGTAAGGCCAAGCCAACAAGATGTCGAAACTGCTCTTCGTTTAATTTACGAGCCTGATTAATCCACTGAACTTGAATCATTAAAAGAATAAGTAGAACAAGAATGGATACGCCTATAAATATTTGGGACTTATATCGAGTCATATATATGATGCAGATTATTTATGAAATATCGATTAATAAAGAAGGAGGAAACTATAAGTCATAAATTTCAACAAACATCTAAAACACTCCTACTCAACTTAATTACTATCCAAAAGTAAGCTTAATTTGTTAAAAGTTTAAGCCATTAACAATTCATTAACAGAAGACTCGAATATCTTTTTATTATCTTTAGACTAACAAATTAAACTAGAAACATATATTTTAAACATTTAATTTAATAGTTATGAAAAAATTAGTATTCGGACTTCTGTTTGTTTTTTCAATGAGTTTAGTAAGCATTGCAGCTAACAACATTATCAATGCTGACACTGATATTACATTAACTCAGAAGCAAGATCAGAAAAAAAACACAAAGAAAGCTAAAAAGGCTTGTTGCAAAAAAGCTGATAAAAAAGCATGTACTAAAGCAGACAAGAAAGCTTGTTGTTCAAAAACAGCTAAGAAGGAATGTAAGGCTGATTGTACAAAAGCTTGTTGCAAAAAAGATGCAAAAAAAGCTTGTGCATCTGACTGTACAAAAGAATGTTGTAAACAATAAACTTACAGACAACTACATATTTTGAAAGTGCTTATCAACTGAGATAAGCACTTTTTTTATATGATAAAACGTAGAAGAGATTAACAACCTCCTGCAGCACGCTTCTTTTTCTTCTTTCTCTTAATAACAGGCTTAGGAGATTTTTTCTTAGATGTTGTACTACTAACAGCACCTCCACCTAAAGCCATACTAGCTCCTTTTCTGAAATCATACTTTGCAATCTCATCATCAGGACTAGTAGATACTGGAGCTTTAGGATCCATGATTGTTTCTGCCCAGTAATTAAGTCCACCTTGCATCACGTAGTTATTTTCAAAACCCAATTGGCGTGTAATCATCCAAGCCTCGTTAGATTTTAAATTACCATTTGAATAGAAAACATTCATCTTAACATCCTGATCCAAAAAGTCAGCCCATTCATCTGATAAAATATCAGCTAGGGGAATATTGATTGCATTAGGTAAATGAAATTTTTCAAACTCATCTTGAGCTCGCACATCTATAAGTTGAAAAGATGGATCCTTCTGAACCACCATATCAGCAATTTCGTCAGTACTCATAAATTGAGCACCTTCTTGAACCTCTACAAGAAGCTCCGCTGCAGTTAACTTATAAACCTTTGTTGTATTTTCTGGTACAGCCGCAATGATTAATCCTAAAGGAAGAAATATTGTTGCTAATTTTAATCTTATATTCATGATCGTAGAATTACAAATTTAAAATTACGAATTAATTACAAAATCATAATTCGTAATTCCTAATTGATTTTAATACTCTTCTCTTGGAAATTTTTTTTCAGCCCATTCGCCAACCCAAAACATTGCAAAAGCAGCAGCAATTAACACAAACGAAAATATACCACGAGTTAAACCAAAAAATTCGTTGATCGTAGGTGTTCCCATAAACTCAGCTTTATAAAGCTCTTCGAATAATGGATACCCTTCTGTAAAAGCAAGGATTCCCAAGAATAATCCACCAATAAATGCTAATGCATCTAACTTACCAATAGAGATAGCACAGAAAGCTGTTCCAGGGCAAAATCCACCCATAATAAAACCAGCACCCATAATTACACCTCCTACTATTGCAGAATGAAGGTAAGTTGGATTAATATATATAAGGCTTAAATCGACCCATCCAAACAGACTCCCGAATAACATGCCTAACAATGCGGTAATTGCAGCCGTAAAAAACACTTTCAATACAGTTGTGTCGTAGCCATAAAACATACCTGCTAGTTTTCTGCTTGAAGAAAAGCCACTTGATTCTAATACAAATCCAAAACCAATACCTATTAAAAAGGCTAAAAATAAATTGGTCTCCGGAGAAATTATTTCGTTTACTATTAATGGTCCCATAGTTTATTATTTATGAGTTGTGAATATTGTTTAATTATTGGATTATTAAATTGCGAGAGTGTATCAGCGATCCTAAATATGGTTTTCACTTATCCATTTAGCCCTATAATAATGTAAGCATAAAACTAAATCCAGTTTTTACGGAAGAAATAAGCTAAGCCAAAGGCCGTTCCGAAAATACAAGCCATTGTTATAAATCCCCCAAGGGATAAAACAGCCATTCCACTTAATGCAGAACCAGAGGTACAACCTCGTCCTAACTGGGAACCAAATCCAAAGAAAGCACCACCTATAAGAGCAAAAATCAATCTTCTCTTTGACGAAATCTTAGGAGAATGTTCAACCTTAAACTTCAAACGTTTTGCAAACGTACCTGATAAGAATCCACCAACTAAAACACCAAAAACCTGAAATACCAACCATGATTTCATTGGGTTCTCATGAGTTTCATTATAATTCTTATAAAATGTTGCATTCTCTGCATGATCAGGAGCAACTATATTCACTGTGCTTACGACTACAGATTTTAGAGCTCCACTAGCCCCTAAACCTCTACCTGAAATAAAATTGGCAGACAATAGTACCAAACCCAACATTATACCTCCGATATATGGGTTCCAATATTTAGTTTTTTTTACTTCTTTCATATGTTTAAAATTAGATATGAGTATCAAGATATGAGGCATGAGATGATTTACATCTTCTATTTGAGATTGTTTAAACCACTTCTCAGTGTGTCAAAATCTTCTACTATGAATATTTCATATGGTTTATATTTACCATCTCAATTTGACTTGAGACTAGATTATATATTTTTAATAAAGCCAGCGACTTACTTGTCCAGCATAAGAGATAATGAAACGTAACATTAAACTACCAAATAGAACCAACACAACAGGAATGACTACAGGAATTTTATACTTACGTAATTCAAGAATCTCAAGTATAGCTGGAACAATCATTCCTAGAATAACAACGAAAATCCAAAATGGAGCTGTGTATTCACCACCTAAGAATAAATTAGCTGCATCGATCTGAACTTGAGTACTTGCCAAAAATCCCATAAACATGTGGATAATTAGAAACAATTCAATTCCAATAATTATTAAATCGAGTTGTGCAAAACGCTTTCTTTCTGCATGATCTTTCGACAACCAAATGGTAATGGCTGAACCAGCAGATAAACCAGAAGCCAAGAATAAAGGTCCTAAAATTGATGTATTCCAAAGAGGACGAGCGTTAAATGCAGAAAATAAAATTCCTGTATAAATACCTAAGACTGCTGATGAGATCAACATGATCCATGCTAAAACTTTCTTGTTCTTTTCAAAGAAAGCTAACACGTCTTTTATAATATCAAACTTCCAATCCCACTTAGGAAACAGTTCTTTGATATGTAGAGCACACCACAACATAGATATTGGCGTAACTAACATTAAAGTCCAAGCACCCCACGACATAGGAGAATCCAATCTAATAGTCGTATATAGTCTCCAAAAATAGAGCTTATGATGCAAATCTAAGAATAGAGCAATCAAACCAATAACAAGTGCAATAGGTGCTACAAAAGGAGCAATCTTCACTGCTGTACGATAATCGTTTTCTCTACCTCGAATAGTATATAAAGCGGCAAAAAACAAAACACCTGCTGCCAATCCTCCTAAGAATAAATACAAAGGAATCTCCCAGTGCCAAATATGAAGCTGAGGATCAATAAGCGGGTTGTTTCTACCACTAACAATTATTTCTTCATGCATAATTTAAAATTAGATTTAAGATTTGAGATTCAAGATTTGAGAAAGAAATATCACATAAAACATCTCTCATATCTCACTTCTATTATCTCAACCTCTATAATTATATTAAAAAGTATAGGTGTGGTTTAGTTCCTGCTTCTGGAATTAGAGTTTTCCATTTTCTCTTTTCAAGAATCATAGAAACTTCTGATCTAGGATTATCTAAATCGCCAAAATACATACACTTAGTTGGGCAAACAGCAACACAGGCTGGCTGCATACCTTTCTTAACACGATGTAAGCAAAATGTACACTTATCAACATATCCTTCAGGATGAACAAAACGAGCATCGTATGGACAAGATGTGATACAAGCACTACAACCTATACACTTGTTTTTTTCAACCAAAACGACACCACCTTCGTTATAATGACTGGCACCTGTAGGGCAACAACGTACACATGGAGAATTCTCACAGTGGTTGCAACGCTCCGAACGAATTTCCAACTCCAGTTGTGGATAAGTTCCGTCCATTACTTCTACTACCCAATCGCGGCAGAAGCCAATAGGCACATCATTTTCAGTTTGACAAGCCACCACACAGTCGCTGCAGCCTACACACTTTTTGGTATCGATAGCCATTGCATATCTCATAGTAAAATATTTTTTGAGATGAGATTTGAGATAATAGATATAAGAAAACAAGGTTTTAAAAATCTCACATCTAACTTCTCATTTCTCTAGGATTTATCAAATCTAAATGTCACAAAATTTCCTCTCATTCCGGTACCACCCATAATTGGATCCATCATTACATTAGTAATAAGTTGCGTATCACTAGCACCTTTACCGAAACAACGCTTCATACGCTTATCTGTATGTCCAAAACCATGAACCATATAAACTGAATCGAATCGGATACGTTCTGTGACTCTTACCTTAATTGAGAAATCGGAAACAATACCATCTTGATTTTCCAGATAAACATATTGATCATTCTTCAAATCCCACTCCTTAGCAACTTTTGGATTAACCCAAACGGTATTCTCATCCATCAAGTCTGTTAAGTTCGGATTATTAGCTGTACGACTAAAGGTATGCATGGGTGCACGTCCGTATATCAAACGGTAGAAACCTTCCTGAGGCTCTGGGTGCTGAACAAATACGGGCATTGGCTCAAAACCTTCATCAGCAAGCGAAGTCGAATAAAGCTCAATTTTACCTGTATTGGTATTGAATTCTATATCTTCATCCTTAGCAAAATACAAATCATCATATTCACGCTTAATACGCTTCACTCCAATTCGTTGCATCTCTTCCAATGAAGTTCCTACTTGTTGAAGTTCCCAATCAATTTCATCTTCAAGTTTTTCAAATGGAAAATAATCCAGTAAGTCTAACTTTTTAGCTAACTCTCTAGCCATCCAATAAGCTGGCTTGGTATTATATTTAGGCTCAACAGCTGGCATTCTAAGTGCAATACTTGGTTCTCTTCCCTGTGATACTCTTAGAGAATCGTAACGCTCTAAATAAGTACACTCTGGTAAAACGACATCAGCATAACCTGTGATTTCCATTGGCATGGTATCAACCACAGCAATTAAATCGAGCTCTTGAATTGCCTTAAGTGTTTTAGCTTGGTTTGGTAAAGTATTGATTAAGTTAGTCCCATTAACAATCCATGCTTTAATTTGGTGTCCCAGTTCTGGAGTTGGCATAGATGCATCACAAAGACCTGAAGCCAAAGCTAAATCAGCTAATTTGTATTTCCCACCTAAAGCCTCACGCCACGATTTATTTGGTTTAGGAAACTTTGGAATCTTAAAATGAGGCACAACTGCCTTTTCAGGATTATAATATCCACCTCGTCGTCCCCAAGAACCTAATAAAGCATTTAGAATAGCTACCGCTCTCAATCGTTGAGTATCGTCACCATACCAAGTTACATGTCGTCCTGGATGTACAATTACAGCAGGAGCAGCATTTGCCATAGCACGAGCCGTTTCTCTAATTTGTTGTGGCTTAAGTGTTGTTACACCATAAGCCCACTCAGGCGTATATTGTTGAACATGCTCTTTTAATTGATCGAAACCATAGCAATATTTCTCAACATATTTCTTATCGTAAAGCTCTTCGTTAATGATTACGTTCACCCAAGTCAGAAGCAAAGCCATATCAGTAGCAGGCTTAATTGGCAACCAGAATTTTGATTTACTTGCCGCTGTCGAAAAACGTGGATCTACAGTAATAATGGTAGCACCTTTATCAATTGCATCAGACATTTCCTGAACCTGACCATTGTGCATATTTTCACCAATATGAGAACCGATTAGAACCAAACACTTGGTATCTCTAATATCCGTATTCTCTGGTGAATTAATCCCTTGTCCATAAGTTGCAATAAAAGCAACCTCGCGAGGGCCTCTACACTGTGCATAAGACGGAGCAGTAATATTATTAGAGCCTAAGCCCTTTAATACTTTGCCAAAATATTTCCCTCCTGATCCATGAGAAAATAGAGCTAATGATTCTGGACCATGCTCCTCTTTAACCTTTTTCAGTTTTTTAGCAATGTAGTCGAAAGCTTCATCCCATGTAGCTTCACGAAAAGTCTGCTTTCCTCTTTCCTCGGTTCTAATGAGAGGCGTCTTTAATCTATCCTCATCATTATACATACCAACACCGCCAGTACCACGAGGACAAAAACGTCCATTACAATTAGGGTCATCATTGTTTCCAATAATTTTCTTTATGCGACCATTCTCATCCTTATAAACCCAACCAGCACACTTCCAAAAACATACTTCACAGTAGGTAGGTGTACGAGTAAAATCAAAAGGCCCTTTAAAAAGTGATGGGTTGGTTTTTACCAGATTTTCGGCGAATGCATTAAATATGCCTCCTCCAAAGATTACTCCGGCAGCGCTTAAAGAACTAATTTTTAAAAATTGTCTTCTGCTGTTCATATGATACTAATTTTCATATTTAGGTCGTATGCAACTTTCAATAAAAAAGTAATTACCTCAGACTGAGTCAGAACTATTTTTTCGTGAAGGTTTCATAGAATTTAGGTTTCTTTTTTTTGCACTTTTCTCTTTAAAATCCTTGTTCAGATATTAAAATAGACCATAAATATTAAGACCTCTAAACATCAACACATCTAGAATCTTACATTTGTGTATGTAAACATATATAAAAAGACGAAGCGAAAAAACGATTTTAAATAGAGCTTATTATTTTAGATCTATTCTAAAGAAAGACACACATATACCGTTCATATTATGAACGTTAAATCTATTTAGAATATCACTAAATAGATTATGAACATATGTTCTAATCTAGAGTGTCATCCTTAGAGTTAAGGTTTGAAAAAATATTAGATTGGTAATAGGATGAATCGATTGAAGGCCTAAAATATAAAGGCTTCATTTTTAAAAGAAGGCTCATCATTTTCAGCTCTCTTGATTCTAAAGCCTCATGAAAGAAGCTTGAAGCCGATGAAGCGTAACAGGCAGCAAGGGGCTGCTTACGTCCTGTTTCATCAATAGGAATTATAGCTTTGTCTTTAAGTTGTGCGACTAAATCAGTAAACAATTGGGTAGGTAGATGTGGTGTATCACAGGAAATGACGAGGTATATGTCAGCCTCCACTGCTTTCATACAAGTACTTATACCGCCTATTGGACCACAATCAGGAATCTCATCTGCAATCAAGGGTAAACCAAGATAGGTATAGTCGTTATTTGCCGTACTAATCACCATTTCATGGCAGAGAGGTTTTAGAGTATCAATAGCATATTCGATTAGAGCTTTGCCTCGGTATTTAACCAAGCCTTTCTCCTGCCCCATTCTCTTGCTTTTTCCACCAGACAATACAATTCCTACAATTTTAGCTTCCTTTTTTTGCATGCTTAAAACTAGATAAAATATCTATTCAAATTATAATGAACGAAACAAATTATTCAGAAAACACAGGTCTATTCTAATTCTTAAGCCCATTTCATAATCACAATTTAACCAGATATTAAAATCTTTTTATTTTTATTTTCCTGCTCAAGCACGTATCTTTAGAATGATTTCAAATAAGTGCGTTTCTAAATGAAACACGATTAGCACTCTAAAGATTGATCTTATGAAACTAAAACTATTAATAATTGGACTACTCATTTCTGGTGTTGTTCAAGCAAATCAAGCTCAAAATATGGATAAAAATAATAAAGAAATTGCGACACTAGGCTTAGGATGTTTTTGGTGTACAGAAGCTATATTTCAGGAATTAGATGGTGTAGAAAAGGTTGAATCTGGCTATATGGGTGGGCAAATGCTTAATCCAACTTATAAGGATATTTGTACAGGAGAAACAGGTCATGCCGAAGTTTGTCAAATCACATTTAATCCTGAAGTCATCAGCTTTACAGATCTACTTGAAGTTTTTGGGCTAGTACACAACCCAACGACTTTGAATAGACAAGGGGCTGATGTGGGAACACAATACCGTTCTGTAATTTTTTATCACAACAAAGAACAAAAGGTAACCGCTGAAGAATTATTGAATAAACTCGATAAATCAGAAGCATATAGTGATCCAATTGTGACAGAAATAACAGAAGCTGAGAAATTCTATAAGGCTGAAAACTATCATCAAGAGTATTATAATCTGAACAAAAGTCAACCCTATTGTAGTTTTGTGATCAAACCGAAACAAGATAAATTTAGAAAGGTCTTTAAAGATCTTCTTAAAAAATAAGCTCAGATCCAAATCAACGTATCCTCGTGTACAAAATAGGACGCGATTTTTAAGTACAGAATGCGACGCCGCGAAGCCCTTCTGACTCGTAAAACACGATTTGGCGTTGATTTGTAGCCTTTTCAGCAAAAAACACTCTATTTTTCGTTGAAATGGAGCTGTTTTTTGCAAAAAGAGGTCATTTGCCGTTGAAATGGAGCTATTTTGAAGCGTAGATGCCCATATGGCGACGATTTGTTGCCTTTTACAATGAAAGAAGGGCATTTGCCGACGAAACGAAGTCCTTTTAAAATCCCGACAAAAGCATAGGGACAATTCGTCAGCCAATTGGTAATATGAACGTGGCATAGATATTGCAATCGTGATGAGAGTCAAATTCAGTAGATAAACTCAAAGAATTTCAGCATGAACAAAATTATCACATTATTTAGTTTACTCATAATCTGTTCTTTTTCAATAAATGCTCAGAATATTGAGCGATACAAAAAACATCATGACAAGGGACGCTTGTTAATTTTAGAGGGCAAATATCAGCAGGCAATCTCTCAACTGGATACGGCCATTAATATCATGCCTTATTACGCTCGAATCTTTCAAGATAGAGGTTATGCATATATGCAGCTTAAAAATTACAAGTTAGCTATCCGTGATTTTGATCACGTCTTAAAAAAGCAGCCTTACTTAAATGAGGTGAAATTACAAAGAGGTATGGCTCTATACCATTTAGATTATTTAGATGATGCTGAAAGAGATCTTCTAAGCATTAGGAAAGCAAGTCCTGATAAAAATCTCGAAGCTGAATATTATCTGGAGAGCATCAACAGAGAAAAAGAGTTAATGCGCTATAAAGAGCAAGAGAGAATTAATATCCTGAGATATCAAACTGAGTCTCGCAGACTAGAAAGAGCGAGACACAGGGAGGATGTTATTTGGAACACAGTTGTTCCATTAGCTTTTTGGACTTCTGTTTTTTTAACGTGGTAAACTACTTTACTAATAACAAAAAAAGCTCCACCGTCTGGTGGAGCTTTTCATATATAATCTAACTAACAAGCTTCTAAACGTGTAGTTTATATTTTACTTTTTCACGATTAAGCATATCAATGTTTTTTTGGTCTAACTTAGACACTTTCCATTCTGGTTGCTTAATTTCAGGACTCTCTTGAGAAGATAACCACTCAATGTTATATAAACCCTTCAAAACCTTTTCTTCTTTTTGCTCAGCAGTCATACCATCGAAAGCTGCACGACGTTCAGCAGCTTCTTTTTGCTTCTGTTCTTCGATCTCAGCTTGCTCATTATAATAAGCTTCAGCTCTAAGATTTTTCAGATAAGGTAAAGCTACAGTTGGGAATAACTCCAACAATAACATTTCCTTTTCATTCTGTGCTAACTTAACACCACCAAATTCTTCCAAAGTAAGATTCTCTGGGGCTTTATATTTAGTCACATCATACGTAGTTGCTTCACGTTGTCCACAAATTTTCTGACGATAATCTGGATCAATATCAATTGGTGTTTCACCATACTCCCCTTTCACAAGGTTAAAGAACTGATTATTTACATTAGTGTAAGGAGCTTTTCCACTATTCACATCCAAAACGTAATTTACAGCCTGAACACCAATAATCTGCGATGATGGCGTAACCAAAGGAGGACAACCAGCAGCTACACGAACCTCAGGCACTTTCTTAAGTACAGTTGGTAATAAATCTTCAAGACCTAAACCTTTCAGTTGAGCCAACATATTAGTGTACATACCTCCTGGTATTTCAGCAGCTTTTACTTCTTCGTTTGGAGCAGGGAAATTAAACCAAACATCTATTGCATTACAAACCTCTAACAACTCAGCTTCCTTATCAGCTTTAGCCAATACAATTGCTTTATCGAATAAAACATCTATTTCTGTTGGTAAATAATCTGCAGTGATATCGAACTCACGAGGGAACATCTTATATGAATCAAATTCTGCAATTCGCTCACGAATGCCTTTCAATTCAGCATTAATTTTCACTACAGAATCCAAATCAACACCAGTATCTAAACCCAACTTATCTGCAAATATTTGAATAATTTCAAATGCAGGAGCAGCTGGTCCACCAGCAAAGTTTAAGATATTAGTATCAACAATATCAACACCATTAATAATAGCCATCAATACAGCACCCAAGCCGTAACCTGGAGTACAATGTGTATGAAAATCAATAGGTACTTTCACTTCGTTCTTTAAACGCTTAATGATCTTACCTGAAAGTGATGGTGGAATCAAGCCTGCCATATCTTTCACAGAAATCATATCAGCACCCAAAGCTTCCATCTGCTTAGCTTTATTCAAGAAATAATCGACATCGAAAATTTTCTTTGGTAATTTCTTTCCTGATAATACCGCTTGAATACGTTGCTTACGAGTGAATTTTGGATCTACTGTATAACACACAGCACAGTCAGCAATACCGCCTGCTTCTTTTATATATTTAATAGTGGTTTCCATATTATTCACGTCGTTAAGACAGTCGAAAATACGCATGATACCTAAACCACTTTTAACAGCATTTTTATTGAATCCTTCGATTACAGATTCTGGATATGGACTATATCCAAAAAGATTACGTCCACGAGAAAGAGCTGTTAGATAAGAAACATCTCCTATTTCTTTCTTAATAGACTCCAAACGATACCATGGATCCTCGTTAAGGTAACGCATAACTGAATCTGGAATTGCTCCACCCCAAACTTCCATTGCATAGAAATTCGCAGTTTTATAAAATGGCAATACTTTCTCAATTTCTGCCTGAGGAACACGAGTAGCAAATAAAGACTGCTGACCATCACGAAGGGTTAAGTCACGAATCTTTAATTTACCTGTACGCTTAATCTTAGCTCTATCCGCAGCAATAGCTTTTTTATTTGCTTCACGCTTAGCTTCAAATTCAATCTTACGTTTTCCTTCTAAGTAACCTTTAGCTACAAGTGGGAAAAGCTCAAGTAACATGAATTCCTTATCATTCTTAGCTAACTTAACATCACCAAACTGTGACAAAACTGTATTTTCTGGAGCCTGATATTTATCCATATCGTAAGCAGCCTCTTCAGCTTTTCCAGTAATTCTCTCACGGAATTCTGGTGCAATCTCAATAGGTGTTGTACCGTACTCTCCTTTTACAAGATTAAAGAACTGATTGTTTACATTGGTGTAAAAAGGGCGACCTGAATTCTCATCGATCACACAATTTACGGCCTGTACCCCAATAATTTGAGAAGAAGGAGTTACCAATGGTGGACAACCTGCATCCAGACGCACCACTGGTACAACTTCTAACACTCTCTCGAGCAGGGTTTCCAAACCTAAAGACTTCAACTGGTTTAGCATGTTGGTATACATACCACCTGGTATCTCGGCTTTCTTAACCATTTCGTTAGGAGCCGGGAAATTAAAATATTTTTCAATAGCATGACAAGCCACTAAAAGCTCATCTTCTTTATCTGCTTTAGCATACTTAATTGCATCAACAAACAACTTGTCGATATTAGCAGGTAGCTTATCTTTTGTAATATCAAATTCAATTGGGAATTGCTTGTAGCTATCAACTTCAGCCAAAGCACCCAAACGAATTTCTTTTAGAATTTTATTAATCTTAACAACTGTTTTGGCATCACCATCTAATTCAATGCCT
Source organism: Marinifilaceae bacterium (assembly GCA_016744515.1). Taxonomy (GTDB): domain Bacteria; phylum Bacteroidota; class Bacteroidia; order Bacteroidales; family Marinifilaceae; genus Ancylomarina. The sequence continues at coordinate 16,347 of JADGEF010000083.1, forward strand.
AATTTCTGACAGAAAAGATAGATTAACTCATAAGCAGGAGCTGCAGAACCACCAGCAAAATTCATAATGTTGGTATCAATAATATCAACACCATTTATAATAGCTGATAAAGCTGAAGCTAAACCATAACCAGGAGTAGAATGAGAGTGAAAATCAACTGGTACACTTAACTCCTCTTTAAAACGACGGATAATTTGTCCGGCAAGAGAAGGAGAAGCCAAACCAGCCATATCCTTAAGAGAAATCATATCAGCACCCATTGCCTCTAACTTCTTAGCTAAGTCAACAAAGTACTCAAGGTCAAAAATCTGATCAGGAAGATTCTTAATAGTCATTCTATCTCGATCTTCTTTTTTCTCAGGAAATTTTGAATCAACTGTAAAACAAACAGCACAATCAGCAATACCACCAGCAGCTTTCACGTACTTAATGGTTGATTTCATGTTCTCTATATCATTCAAACAATCGAAAATACGCATAATACCAAGACCCGATTTTACCGATTGAGTATTAAACTTCTCAATTACCGATTCGGGGTAAGGACTATATCCAAAAAGATTACGACCACGTGACAAAGCAGTTAGCTTAGAAACATCACCAATCTCTTTTTTGATTGATTCAAGACGATACCATGGATCCTCATTTAAATAGCGCATAACCGAGTCGGGTACTGCTCCACCCCATACTTCTAAAGCATAAAAACCTGCTTTTTTGTATAAAGGTAGAAGCTTCTCAATTTCTGCCTGAGGCATTCTAGTCGCAAAAAGCGATTGTTGTCCATCTCTTAAAGTAAGATCTCTAACTAATAGTTTTCGATTTTTAACCATATCCCTAAACTTGATTATGAACGCAAAATATGCTGCGCTTTATTAATTATGTCCTTGTTGATATTAAAACAGTATTTACCGTCTTAATTTCGAATTCAAAATTAAAAATTTTTTTATATTAAAGAAATATTTCATCATTAATGACTCTATGTTCTACAATACCTGTTATTATTGATTTGTATGACTTTTATTATTAAAGATTTTCTTCATTAATTAAGGTTGATAATTGCAATCGATATAAATTTTTAATTGGATTTTACAGCAACTACAGCTAAGACTCTTATTAACAATTATATGAAACTATAATCTCATTATAAAAGCACATAATTAACGGCTATTGCATACTGTTAATATTTCTTAAAATCAATTTATCTTATGATTTTATAATTATCACATAAAAATGCTTTAAAACATATTGATCTAATTTCAACTTCCTTGATTTTTTAAAGAAAAACCGATTAGATGGTCTGAAAATCATTCCTTATTTTGTAATTCAAATGTCAAATTGCTCTTTTTACAATGAATTCTATTCTTAAAAACAATCAATATCGAAAGTTTTGCGCCTATGGTTTCTTAAAAAATCTCAGGTTTTTCGATGCCTTTTTAATTCTATTCCTCATTGATAAAGGAATGACTTATACACAGATAGGGATATTATATGCATCAAGAGAGATAATAACTAATTTATTCGAAATACCATCTGGCTTAATAGCTGATACCTACGGACGGAAGAAGTCTTTGGCAAGTGCCCTTCTTATATTCTCAATTTCATTTTTAATATTCTGGCTTTCTAGTAACTATTGGTTTTATTTATTTGCTTTTATCATATTCGGACTAGCCGATGCCTTTCGTTCAGGAGCGCATAAGGGCATGATGATGGATTACTTAAAGCTGAACAACTGGACAGAATATAAATCGGAATACTATGGCAATACCCGATCGTGGTCACAGCGAGGTTCTGCAATCTCAGCTCTATTAGCTGGTATTCTAATATTTATTGATGGCAACTATCAGAATATCTTTATTTATTCAGCCATCCCCTATATCATTAACTTCTTTCTTATACTAACTTATCCTTCTAACATAGATCTATCTGAAAAAACTAAAAATAAGGACGATGAAACAATCCTTCGTAGAATAAAAGCACTATTTAAGATTATAAAGAAGAAATCTGTTCTAACATTGGTTAGCACATCTGCATTTCACACAGCCTATTTAAAAGCTCTAAAAGATTATATTCAGGCGATTATGCTTGGAATTGCCTTGCTTCTTCCAAATATAAAAGATGCTGATATAGATGGACAAAATGGGCTAGTCATTGGTGTACTTTATTTCATTATTTATATACTTACGGCATATGCATCACAGTATTCATCAATAATCCTCAAAAAAGTGCCAACAAACTTGACTAGGAAGACACTCTTTTTAGGTCTGATCTTTGGTTTAAGCTGTGGCATTTTCTTCATCTACGAAATGTGGATTTGGGCTTTTATTTCATTCACACTTATATTTATCATTGAGAATATTAGAAAACCAATACTTACAGCTTTTGTAGCTGATCAAGTCCCTAATGAAATACTAGCTTCAGTTTATTCAGCACAATCGCAACTTCGAACTCTATTTTCAGCAATCATCGCCTTTACATTTGGTGTTTTCGCAGATATATGGGGAATTGGATCAGCTTTTGTAATCGTTTCTGGCATCATGCTAATTCTCTCGATCTCTATGTCATTTAGCAGTACGATTTACAATAAGAAAACAAGTAATTAACTACTTTTGAGACGAACATTATTTGATACAAGAT
>JADGEF010000084.1 GCA_016744515.1 Marinifilaceae bacterium
GTACGTTTATACTTTTGGTGACGGTAAAGCCGAAGGTAAAGCAGATATGAAGAATTTGCTTGGAGGTAAAGGTGCAAACCTTGCTGAAATGAACCTAATCGGTGTACCAGTTCCTGCTGGTTTCACTATCACAACTGACGTTTGTACTGATTACAACAAGCTTGGAAAAGATGCTGTCGTAGCAATGATCAAAGAGCAAGTTGAAGCTGCTGTAAAAGATACAGAAGTTGCAATGAACGCTAAATTTGATGCTAAAGATGGTTCTTTCCCATTATTATTATCAGTTCGTTCAGGAGCTCGTGCTTCTATGCCAGGTATGATGAACACTGTTCTTAACCTAGGTATGAATGATGAAACAGTAAAAGTTATTGCTGAAGCTTCAGGAAACGAGAAATTTGCTTACGATTCATATCGTCGTTTCATCCACATGTACGGCGACGTAGTTATGGGTGTTGAAGCTGAAGAAGGAAAACATAACCCATTTGAGGTTGTTCTTGACGAATTGAAAGAAGCTAAAGGTTACAAAGTTGATACTGAATTAACTGTTGCAGATCTTAAAGTTCTTGTTGAAGGTTATAAAGCAGTTATACGCAAGCACGCTGGTGTTGACTTCCCTACTAATCCTTGGGATCAGCTTTGGGGTTCTGTATGTGCTGTATTCGATTCATGGAATACTGAGCGTGCAATCCTTTACCGTCGTATGGAAAATATTCCAGGTGAATGGGGTACTGCTGTAAACGTTCAAGCTATGGTATATGGTAACATGGGTGATACTTCTGCTACAGGAGTTTGTTTCTCTCGTGATGCTGCTACTGGTGAAGACCAATTCAACGGTGAGTATTTAATCAACGCACAAGGTGAAGATGTTGTGTCTGGTGTTCGTACGCCTCTTGAAATTACAACTATTGGTTCACATCGTTGGGCTGAGCGTAACGGAACTTCTGAAGACGCTCGTAAAGCTGAATTCCTTTCAATGGAAGAAGCGATGCCTTCATTATATAACGAATTGAATACAATTCAGCAGAAACTTGAAGACCACTATTCAGATATGCAAGACATGGAGTTCACCATTCAAGATGGTAAACTTTGGATGTTACAGACTCGTTCTGGTAAGCGTACTGGTGCAGCTATGGTAAAAATGGCTGTTGATATGTTAGCTCAAGGTATGATTGATGAGAATACAGCTATTCTTCGTCAGGAGCCTAACAAATTGGATGAATTACTTCACCCAGTATTCGAGCAATCTGCAATTGATGCTGCTACAGAACTTTCTAAAGGTCTTCCAGCTTCTCCAGGTGCTGCTACCGGACAAATCGTATTTTCTGCTGATGCTGCTGAAGAGTGGGCTGCCGCAGGTAAAAAAGTAATTCTTGTACGTCGCGAGACTTCTCCAGAAGACTTGAAAGGTATGTACGCTGCAGAAGGTATTCTTACCGAGCGTGGTGGTATGACCTCTCACGCTGCTGTAGTTGCTCGTGGTATGGGTAAATGTTGTATCTCTTCTGCTGCTGGTGTTCTAGTAACAGGAACTTCAATGACTATCAACGGTGTTGATTATAAAGAAGGTGATTTCATCTCATTAAACGGTACTACTGGTAAAGTTTACGAAGGTAAAGTTGCTACAATCACTCCTTCATTAGATGGTGATTTCGGTAAACTTATGGATGTTGCTGAGAACAACACACGCATGTACGTTCGTACAAATGCCGACACCCCTGCTGATGCTAAAACTGCTCGCGAATTCGGAGCTAAAGGTATTGGTCTATGTCGTACAGAGCACATGTTCTTCGAAGGCGATAAGATCTGGAAAATGCGTGAAATGATCCTTGCTGAAAACCTTGAAGGTCGTAAAGAAGCTCTAGCTAAATTACTTCCTGTTCAACGCGAAGACTTCTCTGGAATTCTTGAAGCTATGGACGGTTTTGGTGTAACTATCCGTTTACTGGATCCACCATTGCACGAATTTACGCCTAACGACGAAGCATCTCAAATCGAAATGGCTGAAAAATTAGGTATCGATGTAGCTATCGTTAAAGCAAAAGTTGATGGACTTCACGAATTCAACCCAATGTTGGGTCACCGTGGTTGTCGTTTAGGAAACACATATCCTGAAATCACTGAAATGCAAGCTCGCGCTATTATCGAAGCTGCATGCGATCTTAAAGCAAAAGGAAAAGATCCTAAGCCAGAGATTATGGTTCCATTAATCGGAACTTTAAAAGAATTCCAAATTCAAGAAGGAATCATTAGAGAAACTGCAGCAGCAGTATTCGCTGAAAAAGGTGTTAAAGTTGATTTCTTAGTAGGTACAATGATCGAGATTCCTCGTGCTGCTCTTACTGCTGATGCAATTGCTGAGTATGCTGAATTCTTCTCTTTCGGAACAAATGACTTAACTCAAATGGGATTCGGTTATTCTCGTGACGATGCAGGTAAATTCTTACCAATCTATATTGAAAAAGGTATCCTTAAGCACGATCCTTTCCAAGTCTTAGATCAAGAAGGTATCGGGCAATTAGTACGCATGGGTTGTGAAAAAGGAAAATCTACTCGTCCTGATATCAAATTAGGTATCTGTGGTGAGCACGGTGGTGAGCCATCTTCAGTTGAGTTCTGTAACTCAGTTGGAATGGATTACGTTTCTTGTTCTCCTTTCCGTGTGCCAATCGCACGTTTAGCTGCTGCTCAAGCAAACTTGAAGCAAAACTAAATCGGTTATACTCATCCAATGAATTTTATTAATTTCTATTAATCATCGGATGAATTCAAAATAGAAAGGCTGTCCCTCGGGGCAGCCTTTTTGTGCTTTATGCTCACGACTAACACTCATTAGTTGAGTCTCGTAATATCCAATTAACTTCAAAACCATTTTATTCAATTTGTGCTAATTTGAGAAATCTGTGGACATTTCGCATTCTAAACCATTAGGGGGTTCCCTTTCAGGGCGGGCTTTACGTTACAACTCCTCGCTCCCCCTCCCCTTTCAGCAAATTTACCAACAAGACATATAGCAGTCCCAATTCACCTATTCTCAAAACCTAGCCCCGCTGTGGGGTTTCCTCTTCAATCCCTAACCCAAATCAAGCAGCACAAAAATAAAACCAAATACAATTTACACAGAACACCCTATTAATAGAATATATTACCATAATAAAGCATATTACCGTAAATAAATACAAGAAAACACCATTAGAAGAGACACAAACAAAATAAAATGTAGACAAATACCATTCTAATAGGCATAACCTTAGGGAAATGTAAGCAAATACCAAGAGAATGTAGAATACCGTGGGAGAATGTAAACAAATACCAAGAGAATGTAGAGTACCGTGGGAGAATGTAAACAAATACCAAGAGAATGTAGAGTACCGTGGGGAAATGTAAGCAAATACCATAAAATGGAATATAACACCAAAATAAGATATATAAACACACAATTATAAAAATATACCAGCACAACACATTACAAAAACTCAATTATAGCATTCCATTACCATTAAAAATTAATAGCCCAATACTAAACATGAACTATTATCACTATATTTAAACAAATGCCTCGTTAATTTTAAAATCAGAACCAATAAGCATATTGCAAATTAAACGAATTACAAGAATCTAACAAACTCGTGCAAACATGACTTCAAATCAAAACACCCCCATCAATGAGCTGATATTATTAGAAATGAAAAAGCAAAACCTTAGCATTTCTACACTAGCCAAAAAGCTCGACTTAAGTTTAAATGCCACCTACAACACCTTAAAAAAATCAAATATACAAACCGATCGACTGACTCAAATTAGTGAGATACTTCAGGTCAATTTCTTTAGAATACTAGCCAAAGATCTCAATATTACAAAGCCTATCAATCCTCAAATAGAGAAACTGACTACCGAAAATAAAACCCTAAAAGAAATCATTAGCCTTTTGGGTGGCAACAAATAATACTGTCAATCAAATATCAAAAACTAGCTTAAAAGCTCAAGCCAGTCATACTTTGGCAAAAACCACGTACCCCTTCTAGAGAGTAGCTTAATTTATTGAAATTTCAAGAAGAAACTAATAACATAAGCGAAACAATTGTTCTGAAAAGTTCATGTAATTTAATAGAATAATGTAATTTTATAGCTGAGTGACGAAATCAAACGTCCTATGAAAAAATAAAATCTAACATTTAAAATATAAAGTCATGGCAAAATCTCAAGATTCAAAAAAGAACGTGAAAAAAGAACCAGCTAAAACAGCTAAAGAAAAAAAAGCAGAAAAAAGAGAAAAGAAAGCGAAAAAAGCTTAAACACCTCCGCCAAGTAACTAACAATAAGATTACCATCACAGGTAGTCTTATTTTTTTGCGAAATACACAATAAAATCAAACAATAAAGCATACAGGCATGAAGTTGAATCAAAAATTCAGAAATTGGCATAGAGATTTTTCTTACTTCTATGCAGGTTTATTAATGGCATTTTCAATATCGGGCATAGCCTTAAATCATCGACAATCATGGGATCCAAGAGATTATGTGTATGAAACTACAGACGTAAAAATTGATCTTCCTAAAGATCGAGATGCTATAAGCGAGGAGTTTTTCAAGAATTGGTTAAAAGAAAATAATATAAATTTAGAATTAAGAGGAACAGCATACCGTAGAGGAGGATACAATCTGTACTTCGGGAATGCTTATGCATTTATCAATCCTTTCACTGGCGAAGGAGAAATAGAACGTTTTCGCACAAGACCTATATTGGGTCCAATGGTAGATCTACACAAATCTGATAGTGATATTTGGGTATGGTACTCCGACATCTTTGCAATTAGTGTATTGTTGATTTGCATTACAGGACTCATAATTACACGAGGCAAACATAGCTTTAAAAATCGAGGTTGGAAATTGGCATTACTTGGTGTAATTATTCCATCAACAATATGGTTTTTTCTTTAAGATATTAAAAGAAACTAATGGCTGCTTCAATTGAGGCAGCCTTCTCTATTTCTTCAAACTAATGATTTATAATCAGGTATTTCTTCAATGAATTCAAAACTCTTTTTCCCGTAATCAATCTTACAACAATAATGATTTAAGCCATTAGTTACAACTAAATAAGGAACCTGCAACTTCATATTATAACGAGCAATCTGGTTAAATGTATCTTGTTTAATCTTAACACTAGCTGCCTTACACTCAACTATCATTACTGGAATAGCTTTGTTATTGTACAAAACGATATCACTTCGTTGAGGCATCTTATTTACATCAACCTTTTTTTCTACCGCAATCAAACCCTTCGGATAATTCTTTGTTTCAACCAAATAAGAAATAAAATTTTGTCTCACCCACTCTTCAGGAGTTAATACCACAAACTTCCTTCTTATACTATCAAAAATTAGCTTTCTTTGTCCTTCTAATTTGATGTTAAAATTATAAGTGGGTAGATTTAGTTTGTCCATATTTTCGTTATATTGAAAACAAATATAAACAGATTTTATTAGCTCAGCGTCTAACAAGAGAGCAAATCATTTAGCTTATGAAAACAAAAGAAGAAATTGTAAAAAACTGGTTAACTCGATATACAGGAAGAGCACTAGAAAGTTTTGATGACTATATTCTTCTGACCAACTTTAACAGCTACCTTGAAATTTTTGCCGAAAAATATGATATTGAAATCATGGGTGAAGATAAGGCAATGCCCAATGTTTCGGCAGATGGTATTACGATGATTAATTTTGGGATGGGTAGTCCTAATGCTGCAACTATTATGGATCTTCTTAGTGCCATAAAACCCAAAGGCGTGCTATTTTTAGGGAAATGTGGCGGACTAAAAAAGAAAAACAAACTAGGTGACCTGATTCTCCCAATTGCCGCCATTCGAAGCGAAGGAACATCAGATGATTATTTACCTCCTGAGGTACCTGCATTACCGGCTTTTGGCTTACAAAGAGCTGTTTCGCAAGTAATCGCAGATAAAGAGATTGAATATTGGACCGGAACTGTTTTCACAACCAACAAACGTGTTTGGGAATACGATGAGCGCTTTAAGAAGTATTTAGCTAAGACAAGAGCAATGGCAATAGATATGGAAACTGCAACAATATTCACTGTTGGTTTTATCAATGGAATCCCATCAGGAGCAGTACTTCTAGTATCTGATCAACCAATGATTTCTTCAGGTGTTAAAACTGATGATAGTGATGCAATTGTAACAACGAATTTTGTCACTCGTCATATTCAAACAGGTATTGATGCATTAAAAGAAGTCATGAATAACAAAGAATCAGTAAAGCATCTAAGATTCTAAAAGAACCTATTCAAAAGAATTACATGACATTCGAACAGATATATAGCAGTATAAAGAAACAAGAATACGCTCCCATCTATTTTTTAATGGGTGAAGAAAGTTTCTATATCGACAAAATTACAGATTACATATTGGCAAATGCGCTTCCTGAAGCCGAACGAGATTTTAATCAGACAGTTTTTTACGGGAAAGATGCAGATATTGCTAATATTGTGGATACAGCTCGTCGTTTTCCAATGATGGCTACACGACAACTTGTTGTTGTAAAAGAAGCTCAGCTTTTAAAGAATATTGAACTACTCGATTCTTATATAAAGAACCCTCTAAAGTCAACTATTCTTGTTATAAATTACAAATACAAATCCTTAGATAAAAGAAAATCTTTTACAAAAAATGTAGCTCAATTTGGTATTTTATTCGAATCGAAAAAGATATACGAAAATCAATTACCTGATTGGATTGCTAAATATACGAGCAGTTTAAAACTTAAAATAGATACAAAGGCAAGCATTCTACTTTCAGAATTTTTAGGTAACGATTTAAGTAAAATCTCGAATGAACTTGACAAATTAAGCATTAACATTCCGCAAGGAAACACAATTACAGCTGATGAAATCGAAAAGAACATTGGTATTTCTAAAGATTTCAATAACTTCGAATTGCAAAATGCGCTAGGTAAAAAAGATGTTGTTAAGGCTAATCAGATTGTAAATTACTTCTCAACAAACGAAAAAAACAACCCTATTTTCGTCACTATTGCCCTTCTTCATTCATATTTTTCAAAAATTTTGAAATTCCATTTCTTGAAAAATAAAACGAATGACAAACTTATAGCTTCTGCATTGGGTGTAAATCCTTTCTTTGTAAAAGATTACAAATCAGCAGCAAGACTATATAATCCAAAGAAGGTCGTATCTATTATTAACCTTCTAAGAGAATACGATTTAAAATCAAAAGGTATTGGAAATGTTAGCTCGAAGAATGGAGATCTTCTAAAAGAATTAATATTCAAAACGCTTCATTAGCAATTTCCCAACAAATCTATTATCTTTAAAATTATATTTCGTTTACTCTAGAAAAGTAAATTCATGACGAATTAAACATATTATTAAGTTTTTGGTGTGTTAAATTCATTCGTCCATCATCAAAGAATTTGTATTTAACTATGAAATCAATCTTTACTCTTTCTTTTTTATTATCCCTATCAATTGGACCAAACATAAGTTTTGGTCAAGAAAATGTACCCCCAGTAGCGAAGAATGATTCTGTCTCAATCGACAACAAAACTCTTGTTGATGAGGTTAATTATATCGAAATTGTTTTTCTAGAAAATGATATTTATTCAGCATCAACATTAGATTTCTCACAAACTAAAATACTTCGTCAAAACGATCAAGCTGGGAAAGCTTATCTAATCGAAAACAATTCTTTAATGGTATTCTACCCATATGAAGATAGTTTTGGTGTTGATACCGTATTCTACGAAATTTGCGATAATAAAGGTAGATGCAGCAAAGCACATATTCTAGTCGATGTTAAGAATCCTAACGAGGTCGATTTATTAATTCCATCAGCCTTTTCTCCTAATGGTGACAATATAAATGATAAGTTTTTTATCAAGGGTATTGATAACTACCCAGTTAATGAATTCATAGTATTCTCAAGATGGGGCTCTAAAGTATTTGATAAAAGTAACTACACAAATAATGAAGCCTGGGATGGTAGTTATAGTAAAACAGGAGTTAAACTAGGACCTGGAGATAAATTGCCTCCTGGAACATATTTCTTCAAACTCATTATTAAGGATAAAAAATACCTTAAAAGTGGCTATATCATCATAAAGAAATAGCTTAGGCTATTTCTTATTTTGGTGATCTTTATTTTGTAGACTACAAATAGTCATAATGCCTCTGTGGTTTTCTCAACGATCAATTTAATCAAGATTATTACTGGATGAATAAGCGGAGACATATCATCATTTATTTTATTTTGACAAGTATAATATGTCTCTCTTTAACTTGCTCAAAACTTTCAGCTCAAGAAAACATCCTATTTACTAATTACAATAACAATAAGCTTTTCATCAATCCTGCATTCTCTGGAAGTACTCCCTACATGGAAGTATCTATGGGATATCACAAGCAATGGACTGGTATAGATGGCGCTCCAAAGTCAGCAATAATATCTGCTCATGCACCGTTAAATAATAGACCTGTAGGTATTGGTGCAATGATCTATAGTAACAAGATTGGGATATTAAATGAAACAGGTTTCTTTGCAAACTACGCTTACAAAATTAACATGCCAAAAGACAGAGTATTCTCTTTAGGCTTTCAGGCTGGCATGGTTAATAAAGAAGTGCGCTGGTCTGAAGTGACAACATATGATCCAAACTTTACGGGAGATGACCCAAGTATACCAAATATGAATATAAGTAGTATTGCACCCAACTTTGGTTTAGGAGCTTATTACACGACACCTAAATTTCATTTGGGCTTCTCTGCTCCTCGTCTCTTGCAGAATACTTATCCTCACGAAAAAAATTTAGGAAAGAATCTCAATTTTGAATTCAACGACATTTACTTCTACATAAACTCTGGAATGCTACTCAATATCAACTCTAAAGTTCAGGCTGCCCCATCAATTCTGCTTTTTTCTTCTTTAAACTCAACAACTAATTACAACATCATTCTTAATTTCTCTCACATAAATGGCATTTCTGCTGGAGGGAGTTTTAGGTCAGAAAAATATTGGTCTATAAATACGGGCTATGAATTTAATTCTAAATTGGGCATATCGTATTCTTTTGAAAATAGTCTTGATAAATTGAAACGTGGTGATCATACCAGCCATGAAATCTTTCTAAATTATAAGATATCTTTAAAGAAAAGTAGCTACACATCACCTAGATTTTTCTAAAGTTGTGTATTTTGCATTCTATACAATTCCAGAACTTATCTTATTAAAGATTAGAATTTAAACCGTCAATTAATATTGACTAGATATTTAAACTATGTATAAAAAATTGCTAACAACAATTTTTGTTGCCACTATATTTTTTTTGACACAAACTGTAGCTTTTGCACAGAACAAAGACCTAGAGAAAGGTCTTAAACTCTTTGCAAAAAAAGAATATAAGCTTGCTATCCCTTTACTTAAGAAATACACCCAAAGTCATAAAAATAAGGACGCTAAAAGAAACCTATTCCATTGTTATATCGAAACAAAACAGAGTAAAGAAGCTCTTGCTCTTGTAGAAAAGATGGTTAAGAACCCTGAGGCTGAGGCTGTAGATTTCCTGAACTACGCCAACCTTTTAAAAAGACTCCACAAATACGAAGAAGCTAAAACGTGGTATATTCAATATAGCAAACTTAACCCTTCTGATAAGATTGTATTTCAGCATATTAAAGCCTGCAAGCTTATAAAGGAAATAACTAATGACACATTATATATTGCCAAATCGATTAATATTAACACATCTCAAACCGAATATGCAACTTCTTTATATAAAGATGGATTATTATTAGTTTCTGGACGCTCAAATAAAATCTCGAAACGAATTAGCAGAAAAACTAAGGATCATTACTTCAATTTATATTTCTCAAAAAAAATTGGGACTAAGTATTCTATTCCACAATCCATATCAAAAGAGCTAAATTCAAAATATCACGAAGGTTCAGCCTCCTTCTCTGCCAACGAAAAATTCATCTATTTCTCTAGAAACAAAGGAATAGTTGATTTAAATGGTCAAGCTCAATTACACATTTATATTTCTCGTTATAATAACAAGAAGTGGGATAAGCCAGAGTTATTCCGATATGCTAGCGATAATTATTCTACAGGGCATCCATCTATTTCGAAAAATGGGAAACTGTTATTTTTCATCTCTAATATGCCTGGTGGTTACGGTGGAACTGATATCTATTATTGTAAAAAACAAGGTTTTTCTTGGGGAACACCTATCAACTTAGGTCCCAGTATTAATACGTCAGGCAATGAAATGTTTCCATATATTAACGATGATAATAACCTTTATTTTGCCTCTAATGGACATATTGGTTTTGGAGGTTTAGATATTTTCAAGTCTACATTTAAACAAAATCACTGGAGGTATCCAATAAATATTGGCTACCCTTTTAACTCAGATAAAGATGATTTCTCATACATATTTGATAAAAAGAAAAACATAGGCTATTTTTCGTCAAATAGAAATGGTAGTGACGATATATTTGAGTTCCAAAGTAATCCTAAAAAACAAAAAACTCTTAAAGGTAAAATATCTAAACTTAGACCCAATAATCCTATTGATAGCGTAACGGTTTTTCTTGTTGCCAACAATATTGTTTTAGATGAAACTTACACAAATGCTTCAGGTAATTTTAGTTTTGACATTTTTAAGAATAAGAAATACAGCTTAGTCATAAAAAAGCAAGGCTTTAAAATGAAACGTGTTCTATATTTTCCACAAAATTCAGGGAAAGAAAGAACCATGAAAATTAGACTTGAAGAATCCCCTTGGGCGGATATTAAAGCCTTCGTTAAAAATCAATTTTCTTCGAAACCAATTAAAAGTGCTAAAGTTGAAATTGTTAATAAAACATATAGCCTCTCAAATTATTGTGAAACTGATAAAAATGGGAATTTTTCCTTAAACGTTGACACTGGAAACTACTATGATATAATTATTTCTAAACCAGGCTATTTTACAAGCGTTCTAACAAATTACATGCTCAATGACATTCAATCTATCGACTTAATTAAAACAAAAGGAAATCAAACAATTGAACTACAAACATCAACCTTTCCAAATCAAGGTTGGCTTTTAACCGAGATTACTAAAGGTGAATTGAATAATGTAATTGAGATTTTAAACAACAACCCAGATATTCTAGTCGAAGTGAGAGTAAGTACAAAAGTTGACAAGGGTTCAAAAAACAATAAAATATTGTGTTTAAAAAGAGCTACAAAAGCTATGGACTACATGATTTCACAAGGTATTCCTGCAAATAGAATCAAAATTAAGCCAATAGGATTTAATTTAAGAAGCTCTTCAATAGTTGTAAAATTAGTTGAATCATTCTAAGTAAGCACTTAAATTTACATGCAAGTATTACTAAGAATAAGATTTCATATTTATTAAAAATCATTATGACCACCATAATTATAATTATTACAGTAATTATCTCATTTACTGCGTTCAACAAAACTGAATTACTTTATCGTTATCAGTTTAATGCTTACCAAATACTGAAACGTGACCAATGGTACCGAATCATAACACATGGCTTTTTACATGCTAACTGGAATCACCTAATAGTAAATATGATTGTTTTATTCTTCTTTGGTGGAGCCCTTGAAAACTATTTTAATCATTATTTGGGATCAAGCACATTCTATTTTATCACCCTTTATGTTTGCAGTATCATTTTTTCAAGTCTATACGATTTAAGGAAATATGCTGATGATTACAATTATAATGCACTAGGTGCTTCTGGAGCAACATCAGCTGTCGTGTTTGCAACTATCTTTTTTGATCCTTGGCAATTGCTATATTTCTTCTTTGTTATTCCAATCCCAGGGATTGTTTTTGGTATATTATATCTTGGCTATTCTTATTACATGAATAAAAAGCAAATTGATAACATCGGACATAGCTCGCACTTTTATGGTGCTCTTTTTGGATTTCTATTTCCGATTCTCGTAAAACCTGAATTATTCTCTATATTTTTGCAAAAGTTATTTTAAACTTTCAGTATGCAAAAAGCGATTTTTCTTGACCGTGATGGTGTCATAAATTCCGATGTAGGACATTACTATATCTACAAAGTTGAAGATTTTAAAATAAATAAGGGTGTTCTTAATTCACTCAAACAATTTCAAGAGGCAGGATACAAACTTTTCATTATCAGTAATCAAGGAGGCGTTGCTAAAGGTATCTACTCTTGTGAAGATGTAGATAAAGTTCATGCTCACCTCGAAGCTAAACTGAAAGAAAATCATATTTGTTTACAAGAAATATACTACTGTCCACATCACGATAGTATCACAAGTTGCGAATGCCGAAAACCGAGTCCATATATGATCAACCAGGCCATTGAAAAATACGATATAGATATTAATAGATCGTATATGATTGGAGATAGCAAGCGTGATATTGAAGCTGCCGAAGCTGCTGGTGTAAAAGGAATTAAAATTGAAGCTAACGAGGATATTACAGTCTATTGTGACAAAATTCTAAAAGGAGAAATCTAATTATGAACTCACATCAACTTTGTTATAACGGTGAATTTTATTCAGACAATACTGCTCTGTTCTCTGCTGACAATAGAGCTTTTCGTTATGGTGATTCATTATTTGAGACGCTTCATACTAATGGTACACAGATTCAATTTTTCAACGAACATATTGAACGCTTACAGCTTGGGATGAAACAATTGAGCATGGAAATTCCAGAAAATTTCCATGAGACAATTGAAAAGAATATTACGAAATTAATAACTAAAAATAAATCGTTCCTTGGAACAAGAATACGTTTAAGTGTTTTTAGAAATTCAGGTGGTTTATATACACCTATAACCAATAGCATTTCTTATTTAATAGAAAGTTCCAAGCTTGACGAACCTAAGTACTTCTTAAATAAAAAGGGGCTAAAAATTGGTCTTTTCGATTCATACAAAAAAACATCAAACTCTTTATCAGCTTTTAAAACTGGCAATTCATTACCTTTTATTTTAGCTGGTTTACACAAAGAGGAAATGAAGTGGGATGATTGTCTTCTTATAAATGAAAGACAAAATCTGGTAGAAAGCGTTAGTTCAAATTTATTTGTAGTGAAAGATGGTGTTCTGTTCACTCCATCAGTAGAAAGTGGTGCCGTAAATGGAATCATGAGAGAACAAATTATCCAGATTGCACTAAGTTTGGGCATTACAGTTTACGATGATTGCATTATCAAACCAGAACAATTAGAGGAAGCCGACGAGATATTCTTAAGTAATGCAATTGTAGGTATTCGTTGGGTTGTAGCTTATGAAGAAAGACGCTATTTTAATAGAAGTGCTAAAACTCTAATAGAAGAATTAAATAAAAAGGCATTTGCTGAAAGCTAAACTTAATTCATGCTCTGATCTTTAGGAAAATTTGCCCAATGCTTAAAATTTCCTCCTAATCGACTTAAAGCCTTTTTCCAAATATCATTGTTATCAACAGACATTAACTCATTTATCTCAACAGAACTTACTAACCAAGAGTTCTCCTTAATTTCATCCTCAAGCTGCCCAGCACTCCAACCAGAATAGCCAGCAAAGAAACGAATTTGATCAATTCCCAATCTTTCCGATTTAATCAGTTCTTTTAGAATTTCAAAATCACCTCCCCAATAAAGCTTATCAAAAACATGAAATGAATTTGGTATAAGTTCAGGAACAGTGTGCAAATAATAAATTTGGTTATTTTGTACTGGACCTCCAACAAACACTTCGCTTTTGAATGCTTCTATATCAGTTAAAACTTCATTTATATTTAAATGCACTGACTTATTTAAAACAAAACCAACAGCACCTTCATCCGAAAATTCAGTTAACAAAACAACTGATCGATTAAAGTAACGACCTTCTAAAAATGGTTCAGCTATCAATACTCGCCCCTTCTCAGGTTTCATATCATTCGCTTCAAACCGAAATATGTCATATGATTCATCCACAATTATCAAGTTTTATAAAGTCAAAATAATCAAATTCATTTAGCTTTCAAAAAAGATAATTGAATTCATTATATAAAACTTAAATAATCATAAATTCAAACTGATTATAATTTATATATTTAGGCAAGCTAACCCAAATAGATATCCCATATGATCCAGTTAATAAGAAAGATGCTTCTGCCTCTTTTAGTTTTAAATTTCATTATCAGTTTTAGCTCTCATGCTGAGGATAAAAATCCTTTTTCTGTTGAATACCCATCAATCATTGTTACCCAAGTCAACCACAGCATAACAATAAAACCTGATGCCGAATTATTAAAGCAAATTCAATCAGATTCAACACAGGTTTTTATAAACGGCGCAAGCATTCCCTATAAAATAGAAGAATCAAAGCTTAAGCTAGATTATAAATTCACAAAAAAAGAGTTGGTTCAAGTACAGATTAAAGAATATTCTATATCGGAAGAAATAAATCCTATTCCTCTTTGGCTATCAATCCTCCCTCCGCTTATCGCCATTCTAATGGCATTGCTCTTCAAAGAGGTTTTATCAGCTCTATTCATTGGCTTATTCACAGGAACCCTTATCATCTATTCATACAAAGGCGCATCAATATTTATCGCCTTTTTTCAAGCCATATTTGCTATTTCAGATACCTATATCATAAATTCAGTTAACGATTCGGGTCATATTTCCATTATCGTCTTTTCGATGCTTATAGGCGCCATGGTTACCCTGATTTCTCGAAATGGTGGCATGCAAGGTATTGTCAATATCTTATCTCGATATGCCAATACCGCAAGGTCGGGTCAATTTGTAACTTGGCTACTGGGTGTGTTAATCTTCTTCGACGATTACGCCAATACACTTGTGGTTGGTAACACAATGCGTCCCGTAACCGACAGACTTAAAATTTCGCGTGAGAAACTAGCCTATATTGTCGATTCTACTGCAGCTCCCGTTGCATCAGTGGCAATGATCACAACTTGGATTGGTATTGAACTGAGTTACATACAATCGGCAACCGTTCAAATTGGCGTAACAGAAAGCCCATACAGCATTTTCCTTAACTCCTTACCAAGTCGATTCTACCCTTTCTTTATGCTAGCATTTATGCTTTTTATCATTTACAAAGGAAAAGATTTTGGTCCCATGTATAAAGCTGAAAAGAATGCTAGAAATCTACAGCCAGAATCTGCTATTGAAGTAGACTCTGAAGATAAAGCAGAGAATGAACTCGAGATGGCGAAGAATATCAACCCAAGGTGGTATAACGCCGGAATTCCAATTCTCATTGTAATCTTTGGAACACTTGCTGGCTTGTTCTATACCGGTTGGGATAGCAATGTTTGGAACGATACGACAATCGTTTTTAGCAAAAAACTTTCGCATGTGATTGGAGCTTCAGATTCATATCTAGCTCTTCTTTGGTCATCTTTATCTGCTGTGCTGGCAGCTGTACTTTTAACTATAGGGCAAAAAATCCTAACATTACACGAGGTCAGCGATAGTCTACTTAAAGGTTTTAAAACCATGCTAACGGCAATTCTTATTTTAATTCTTGCTTGGGCATTAGCCGATATCACAAAAGACCTGCACACAGCCGATTTCATATCCAACGCATTGATATCGATTAATGTTTCCCCACAAATATTACCTGCATTAACCTTTATTTTATCAGCACTAATCGCTTTCTCTACAGGATCGTCATGGGGAACTATGGCAATACTCTATCCACTTATACTTCCAGCATCATGGTATTTAAGTCACAGTGTAGGATTAAGTGACGAAGAATCTATGAATATCTTCTATGTTGTTGTTTCAGCTATTCTTGCTGGTTCTGTCTTAGGAGATCATTGTTCACCCATATCAGACACAACCATTCTAAGCTCTCTGGCCAGTTCGTGTAATCACATTGAGCATGTTCGCACTCAACTTCCTTATGCATTAAGTGTGGGTGGGGTATCAATTTTTGTAGGGCTGATTCCTGCGGCTTATGGCGTTTCCAATTGGATTATATTCCCTGCAGGTATGATCAGTCTTTATGCCATTGTCCATTTCTTTGGAAAGAAGCTTGAAGAATAATTCAAGAATGTAAAGACATCAAATAATTTAACGTCTACGACGTATAATTAAAAACGCACAATATTATTGTGCTACAATAGTAATTGCCCTACAGGCAGTACTTGGCAGATAATTAGAGTCATACATAAAAACCTCGTAGAGGTTATATTATTGTAGCCCAACAGTACATTGGGCAAATATTCCTCGTAGAGGATAAACAAATATTATTTGTTTACCAGTATTATCGCAAATTGATTTATCAACAATAAAAATACACAAAATGAAGCCAGGTGTTTTCACACAAATGTATGTTCAAATAGTATTTGCCGTAAAATACAAAAAAGCATCTCTTCATTCATCAATTCAAGAACAGGTATATAAATACATCAGTGGTATATTAACTGAGCAAGGTCACAAATCAATAATCGTAAATGGTGTTGATGATCACATACATATATTCTTCGGATTAAATCCTCGCAAAAGTATTTCAGACATAGTTCATGATATAAAACGGAGCTCATCACTATTTATAAATACGAATAAACTCTGTCCTTCAAAATTTTCATGGCAAGATGGTTATGGAAGTTTTACATACAGCCGTTCACACATTAAAAATGTCTACAATTACATATTAAATCAACACGATCATCATAAGAAAGAATCATTTAAGACAGAGTATCTTAAATACCTAAATAAATTCGAAATCGATTATAAAGAACAATATCTATTTGACTTTTGGGGTGAAGCTAATTAAATAAAAAAAGCGATCGAAGCAAAAGCTCATTGGCCAGTTCGTGTAATCATATTGAGCATGTTCGCACTCAACTTCCTTATGCATTAAGTGTGGGTGGGGTATCAATTTTTGTAGGGCTGATTCCTGCGGCTTATGGCGTTTCCAATTGGATTATATTCCCTGCAGGTATGATCAGTCTTTATGCCATTGTCCATTTCTTTGGCAAGAAGGTTGAGGATTAGATTATGTGACGATGTACAAGCTGTCTGCTTATTATATTTTAGACGTACAATTGACAAGTTAAAGTATCCTATAATCGGTTTAAATGATTTTTCGTTAAACGATGACGCTAAGAATAAGCTCTTAATGACTTTACAGAGCTTGACCTTATTTAGCAATCTTCTTATTTCGTTTAATTTCTTTTGCAGATTCTTTTCTACTAAGCAACATAGGAGCTGAAACACCTAGCGAAAGCGCCGTTAATACAAAAAATGCTTTCAAGCCATTATCAACCGTTTCTTGTAACAATTGTAAAAAAACAGTATGATCATTCTCTCCCGTTAAACGGATAATTCCCAACATCATTCGATAGGTAAATGCACCTGGCACCATTGGTATAACCGCCGGAATGGCAAATACAAAAGGAGGAGAATGTTTAAAATGAGCAGCCTTAATACTTAAAAGCCCAATGAGTGAAGCACCTGTAAAAGAACTTAAAATAATTTCGACACCTAGTTTTAGTAAAACTAATTTTAGTGTTCCTCCTAAAGCTCCTAAAATAAAAATTAACACTAATGTGCGGTTAGGAACATTAAATAGTGTTGCAAAACCAATAGCCGCAAAGCCTAACCAAATCCAAGTCTCCAAAAACACAAGCCACTCCATACATTAGATATTATAAATTAATATTGCTCCTAACAAACCCAAAGCAATCGAAAAAGAAATTGTTAATCCATTAATTCCTCTTACAACGCCATTCATAATATTCCCGTCCAAGAAGTCTAATAGAGAATTAATTAAGGGAATTCCAGGAATAAGATACAAAACAGAGGTTGCAAAAGCATACTCGGGGTTGTCTCCAATATGAAAATAAACCGCTGCTCCCGAAATTAAAGAAGAAACAAAAGCAGCTGAAAAAATACATAAATAAGGATTAAACTCTTTTTTCATAGCTTCCTGCCTTATAAATAGACCAATAAAAGTAGCCCCAAAAGCAATTATCATCTCAATTGCACCACCACCAAAAAGACGACAAAACGAAGCTCCAGCCAATGCAACCATTAGTAAGGTTACAATTCGCGAATTATGAGGTATAGACTTCAAACGGTCTATTTCCTTACGAACCATTTCCAGATCCCATTTTTCTTCTACAATATGCCAGCTCATTCTACTAAGTCCGCTTACAATTCTAAAATTGACCCGATGTGCCGATATTTGCATTAAGCGACTAAAAAAATGATCAGTATCTTCGTTATATATGGTTAGCATTAATGCCCGATGCGTAATTAATAATTCGGCATGATACCCAAAAGCCGAAGCTATTCGCATCACGGTAATCCGAATTCTAAACGTATTTGCACCAGCCTCCATAAGTAGAGCACCCACTTCGAGCAGAATTTTACAAAGCTCATTAATCTTATCTTTTTCCGATAAAATCATCATTTTATTTATTGTGTTTATATGACATTTAAAGTACCTCTACTCCATTTTTAATTATCTCTGTTTGTTACAAATGTGCTCTTAAGTAATGGGAATGCCATATACCTTAACAACTAAAAAATTGTTTGATAGTTGTTTATAAAAACACAGCTAAATTCAAATGAGATATCTTGTTTTGAAGTACATTCTGTTTTCTTTGGATTCAAAATAAAACAGCCCGCAAATGTAGTCATTTCATCAATCTATTTTCCAATTTAGATGAAATCATGCTTGTGTTATTCAGCTATAGGCTGGTTTATTCCATTCCTCCTTTATCTGAATAATATCGATATTTAATTGCGGAATAAACTTTTTGAGTTCAGAACTTACACTCGTTCGGGAGATATGAAACAGATTTTTGTTGAAGCCTAACATAGGCTAATTAAACAAAACCTGACTGGTTTGATCTTCGTGGTGTAAATCAAACCAGTCAGGTTTTGTACTAAGAACTATACTTGTTTTTAGATTTCTATATA
>JADGEF010000085.1 GCA_016744515.1 Marinifilaceae bacterium
TTTAGCGGCTGCAAATATAAGAAACTTAATTCTAAACTTGCAAATCTTTTTTCGTTTATTTTTTAATTGCTTTTTATCGGGATAACCCAATGTTTACAAGCACTACAAACGACTGAAAGATCAGCGCCTCTCTCTTAAAGCGAGTGCAAATATAGACTTTTTTATTCCAAGATTCCTAATGCTTTTTTAAAGTTTATTTCACTTTATTCTTAAGACTCTGACAACCAATAAGAATTATCCCGAAAAAAAAATATAATTCAAAGACAAAACACAGCAAATAGTGTTATTGAGAACACAGGTATCGCGCAAAACCACAAAAAAAAAGATAAACTCACGTCTATCCTTTTCAAAAGAGAAAATTCATTCTCTTAATCTATATATTATAGCTTTAATACCTATCTCATATAAAAAAGACACTCAAAACAAACTCTTACACTTTATAGATCAACACATAAGCATATAGAGAGTACTATTTATCGCCCATGCTTCTTCATCCAAGGGAAAGTTTGATCGTTAAGTTTCCCAAATTCTTTTGCAGTTAAGTCATCCATCTTCATTCGATAAACTTCAACATTTTTAACTGCAGGAGAGTTATAAGTAAACTTTCTATCGGTAAATTGAGCCATCATTGAATTTAAAGCATCTACTTTTTGATCGAAATCATTAATAAACTCAATAGAACCTCGAGCAATGATACTTTTACCTTTTACCCTATAACTACATGCTACGTCCACATTTTGGTAGGCCAAGACTGTATCGGTGCAAAATGTAAGGCAGGCGTCAGGATTCTTTTTTAATGAATCAATCAACATACCAAAATTAGCTCCGTGTAAATAGATATAGCCATCTAAGTAACCAAAATTCATTGGTACAACATAAGGTTTCCCCTCAGTATCGATAACTCCTAAATTACAAAGGTCACATGATCTAATTATTTCATCAATCTCCTTTTGATCTTCTATAAATACAGTTTTCATATATATATTCTTTTATATAGTGATCGATACATTATATACCAATCTATAAGTCATTATTTAAAATAAGGTTCTATTACCTAGTTCCTTAGAAATTGTATTCTTAATTTGGTCGAGAACCATTTTCTGCTTCATCAATTCCATTAATCTATCAGAATCGCCACTTTCCTGAACTTTTTTCATTTCTTTCTCCACATCTTCAATCAGCAATTTTACTTTCTTACCTTTATATTCATTGACAAGTTTAGGAACCATCGTTTTTAATTTCTCATATATAGATTCTACAAAACTCCCATTTTTAGTCCATAATTTACTTTCTTCATAAGGTTCACTCATAATATCAGCGGCAAGCTGAACAATCTTAGAGTCGGTATGATCTCTAAAAAAAGTTGTGGCTTTGAAATTTGGATCAAGCTTGTTCTTCAAATATTCATCAAAAACTAGCTGATACGCTCCATTTACCGAGGTTAATTCGTCACGCTCAAGTTCATCGACAATATAATTACCCACTAATATTATTTCTTCCTCTCCTTGTTCATTTTTTGTAGTGAACAGTTCTTCTTTCCCAAAATTGAGTAATAATCGAACTAGAGCTCTTTCTTCAAGGTCACAATCATTATCAGCGCGAATAATAGATTGGTTTACAATTGAATCTTCTTGCGCTTGCAGCTCGATATTCGAACGCTGTTCATTTTTCCATGCTTCTTCTTGTAAGCGTCCTTTAATCTTGTTGATCTCGGTGTATAGAACTCTTTCATCGACATTAAGAATATTGGAACATTCTTTTATATATACCGATCGTACAATATTATCGGGGATGATTGCAATAGAACGAACGATATCAGTAATCAGATTAGCTCTTTTAACGGGATCATTTTTAGCATCAGCCAAAAGTAGATTTGTTTTGAAGACAATAAAGTCAGTTTCGTTCTTCTCTATATATTGTGTCAATTCCGAAGAACTCATGGTTCTCGAAAATGAATCTGGATCTTCTCCTTCTGGCAATAGCAGAACTTTCACATTGAGCTCTTGCTCTAGAACCAAATCGATTCCTCTAAGCGAAGCTTTAATACCAGCAGGGTCACCATCGTATATAATGGTCATGTTATTGGAGAATCGCTTTACCAAGCGAACCTGATCGGCAGTAAGGGCTGTACCAGATGAAGCAACGACATTCTCAATTCCTGCCTGATGAAATGATAAAACATCGGTATAACCTTCAACCAAATAACATTTATCATTCTGAACGATGCTCTTTTTAGCCTGATAAATGCCATAAAGGATACGGCTTTTATGATAAACTTCAGATTCAGGAGAGTTAAGGTATTTAGCTGCTTTAGGATCTTTCTTCAGTATTCGACCACCAAAACCGAGTGTTCTACCCGCAATACCGTGTATTGGGAAAATGACTCTACCTTTAAAACGATCGATAAGTCCTCTTTCTTTATCGATACTTAAACCTGTTTTAACAAGAAACTCTTTTTTATATCCCGTTTTAATAGCTTGATCAGAAAAGCCATTCCAACTGTCAAGGCAAAACCCGACTTGAAATTTCTTTATAATATCCTCACGAAAACCACGTTCTCGCATATAACTCATTCCAACAGCTATACCTTCGTTACTCTGCAAAAGATTCTCTGAGAAATATTTTTGTGCGTAGGAGTTGACAATCATCATACTCTCTCTGTCATTTTTTCTCTGCTCCTGCTCTGGTGACAGCTCTTCTTCTACAATATCGATATGGTATTTTCTACCTAGGTATTTTAAAGCACCTACGTAGTCTAAATGCTCGTGTTCCATCACAAAATTGACAGAATTCCCTCCTTTACCACAACCAAAGCACTTATATATACCTTTAGCAGGTGAGACTGTAAATGATGGTGTTTTCTCGTTATGAAAAGGACATAGTCCCAAAAAGTTAACGCCACGCTTACGAAGAGTTACAAAATCGGAAACGACCTCATCTATTTGTGCTGTATCAAAAATTCTTTGTACTGTTGATTGATCAATCATGAAACAAAAATAGGAAAGATGCCTTAAATGATTTCTCTATTTCGAAAAAAGATTTCAACAAGAAAAAACGAGCCATAATTCACAGCTAAACACATTGAAAAATAAACAAATCCACCAATAACAAATATCATTGGATAAATGCCTGAAAAACACATTTACCTTGATACATATTTTACTACTTTTGTGAGCTAAACAACAAACATTTATAAATAACCTATCTTGTTCACTAATAAATACTAGAGAACTTTTCTTTATTCATGAAGCAAGAGATCGAAAGGTATATTAGTAACTAATTACAAAAGAGAAAGTATGAAAATTGCAATTGCTTGTGACCACGCTGGATTTCAATACAAAAACCAATTGGTCGAATTTTTCACCCGAATTGGACATGAAGTAAAAGACTTTGGTTGTCATTCAGAAGATAGTATGGATTATCCTGATACAGCTCACCCTTTAGCTAAAGCTGTAGAAAAAAAGGAATTCAACTTCGGATTTACTATTTGCGGTAGTGGTAATGGTATTACAATGACTGCTAATAAATATCAAGGTATACGTGCTGCACTTTGCTGGAATACTGAAATAGCTGAGTTAGCTCGTTTACACAACAATGCTAATATTTGTGGCATGCCAGCTCGCTTTATTTCATACGAAGAAGCACAGGCTATAGCAAAGATTTTTATTTCAACGGATTTTGAAGGTGGTCGTCATCAAACTCGTATTGATAAAATTCCTGCAAAATAATTTCCCTAATATTATATCAGGATTTAAAAATCATGATAAATTGATAATTACAGAGTTAGAGATGCGTTATTAATCTTTTAATTTTCCTATATTTGCTCAATTGAGTATCTTATTCTCACATTTGAGAATATAAATATTTAATCATCATATACACATCTTGCTAATGATGATGTTTAAATTGTTTTTAGCGAACTATTACTAGAAAAGAATGTTATCGAATACTTGTAAATACGCAATCCGATCAGTTATCTATTTGGCATTACATGCTCAGGATGGTAAAAAAATCGGCATCAAAAAAATATCAGAAGATTTAGAAATTCCTACTCCATTTTTGGGGAAGATTCTTCAAAGTTTAGCTCGTCAGAAGCTTCTTAGCTCTACCAAAGGACCTCATGGTGGTTTTGGCTTAGGTAAGGATCCTATGGAAATCAGCTTAATGAATATCGTTGAGATTGTTGATGGACTAGATATGTTTGAGAATTGCTTGATTGGAATGCGTCCATGTAAAACAGATACAAACAACCAAGATCCATGTCCTGTACATGCTCAATTTAGTGCTATTCGTAAACAGCTATATGATTTATTTAACGACAGAACAATTGGAAAATTAATTACTGAAATAGAAAGTACTGATGAATATATCCGTTTATAAGATCTTCTTAAGAAAAGGATAATTGCAAAAGGGCTTACGATTCAAAAGTAAGTCCTTTTGTTTTTTTAAGTATGAGAACATAAATACAGAAGTTATCCCTCCGGCTACATCAGCACAAAGATCCCAAAAATCACCACTCCTATTTGAAAAGTAATTTTCTTGTAAAACCTCAATTACCCCTCCATAAATAGTAATTAATGCAAAAGTGATAAAGGCAATGCTAATTCTACTCAGTTTTGTTTGGTATGTCAACTCAGCAATAAGAAATATTCCCATAATAAAGAATAAGCCAAAGTGAACTATCTTATCAAAGTGTGGAATTCCAATCATTGAAGTCTGTGGAAGGCTATTGCCAGGTATCGAGCATAACACAAATATAACGATTGCCCAGATAATATTACGAAGAAATAGATTCATACCCATGTATACAATTACAGTTTCCTAAAGTTAGGCATAAAGTTGCTTAAGAAATTCCAAAAATCAATAGTATTAACATGAAAATCCCCCATGTTTAACTTTTTTAAACATAGGGGAAGTTATAATCCGATTTATTGCAATCTATATCTTTTTCAGAACACCTAAAAATGAAATGTCACTTGTAACTGCAGGATCTCCTTTATATTTTACTGATCCAATACCCGATATGCTAACTCTAAGCTTATCTTCCACAAAAACTTTACCTGTACCAACACCACTAATGTCAACACGAGCTTCACTAACTTTAAAATCAATTGCATTTACACTACCTGCACCAGATATATCTATATTTAATTCATTTGCTTTTCCTTTTAAATGAATAGAAGAAGCACCACTATTATCGATAGAAAGCTTATTAGCTGACAATTCTAATTTGGCCGAAGATGCACCATTAATTTCAATCTTAAGCTCGTCGAACTTTAAATCATTTTCATTTTTTAATGAAATAGCACCATTCGCTTTTATAAAACGTAAATATTTAAAGCCGATGTATAGCTCCATTTTTTTCGCATCGCAAATGCTAGTTTCATTCTTAATGTATAAAATATCATTCCTTACCTCAGTTTTTATAATCTTCTGAATATTCTCATCAGCAACAACTCGAAGGCTACACTCATCATCCTGACTTAAATAAATGGTATAAGCACCACTTACTTTAATACCAGAAAAATTACTAACCTTGCGCTCTTGAGACTGAACATCACCATTGCCTTTAACACTATCGGCAAAAACGGGTGTAGTGATCGTGAAAACAAATAAGGTAGCCACTAATCCTATCATTATATTTCTTAACTTATTCATGCTAAATATTTTTCCCCGAGTAGTCGGGCTAAAACAAAAATCTTAATTTTGGTTGGTATCAACTATCTGAAAGACGATATTTTTTAACTAATGTTGCACATCCTTTCAAATAGGAACGAATATAATAAATGTTCAATCGTTTTTAAAATTGAACATCTCAGATTAAACTCTTAAACACGTCTTTTATGTCAGGCATCTATTTTCATATTCCCTTCTGCAAACAGCTTTGTCATTATTGCGCCTTTCATAAAAGCATAAGCCTACAAGCTAAAGAAAGAATGCTTAATTGCTTGAAAAAAGAACTCAAGAACAGAAAAACGTACTTGAAAGGAAAAAACATTGATAGTATTTACTTTGGAGGAGGTACCCCATCAGTCTATTCTCCTGAAGAGATTCAATCTCTTATTGATGAAGTGGCTTTGTATTTTACGATTAATGAAGATGCCGAAATAAGCTTGGAAGCTAATCCTGACGATTTAACTCACGATTATCTTAAAGGTTTAAAAGAATCTTCAGTCAATAGACTTTCAGTAGGTATCCAATCGTTTCACGACGAAGATCTAATTTTGATGAATCGCCGTCATTCAGGACAACAAGCTTATGATGCCATAAAAAGAGCACAGGAGTATGGCTTCGATAATATTTCTGTCGATCAGATATATGGTGTACCAGGTTTATCCATAGAAAAATGGGAAGAAAACCTTAAAAAGGTATTCGAATTAAATATTCAACATATCTCTTCTTACCACTTAATGTATGATCCTAACACAGTATTTACACACAAACTGAAAAAGGGTATTATTAAGGAAGTGGATGAAGATGTGAGTTTAGCTCAATATGAACTCCTTATTTCTGAAGCTAAAAAATATGGCTTTACGCATTACGAAATATCAAACTTTAGTAAAGCAGGGTTAGAATCCAAACACAATAGTAGCTATTGGAAACAAAAAATGTATTTAGGCCTGGGCCCATCTGCTCATTCATATAATATAAACAGGCGAGAATGGAACATCTCAGATAATCTGAAATACATGAATGCCATTGAAAAAGGTGGTGAATATTCAGAATACGAAGAACTAAGCTTTAATGATAGATTCAATGACTATGTTCTAACATCATTGAGAACTATGTGGGGCTTAAATTTGAATATAGTCAAAGATGAATTTGGTGAGTCTTACTATAAATCCTGTCTTGAAAAATCAAATAAGTTTATTCAAAGTAGCGATATTAAAATTGAAAACAATCACATTATTCTAACTGACAAAGGTGTTTTCATATCGAATGATGTCATGTCAGATTTCTTTTTTATTGAGGAATAAAGCATGTTTAATTAAAAACAATCAATAATTATTTGCCTTATTATGAAACGCATATTACTTGTAAGCATCCTATCCATATTTGTAAGTCTAACCATACAAGCACAAAGAATAGAATTCAAGAAGGTTAGTACTAACAAATTTCATTCTCTAATTGAAGAAGATAATAATCATATCCTTATTGATGTTAGTAGAGAAATTGATCATTTAGAAGGGTTTATTCCTAATGCTATATTTGCCGAAACATCAGAAAAGCTATATCATATTCTAGACACAACCCCCTCCACAAGACCTATTTTAATTTATTGCAAACATGGGAAACGGTGTTTGAAAGCAAGCTGGTTAATCGCTGAAAAGTATCCTCACAAAATATTTGCTCTAAAGAAAGGGATTGAAGACTGGAAAGCCAAAGGTTATAAAGTCTCAAATGATCTCGATTCTTCAAAATAGAATTTTAGCACCGTTTACCGATTATTATTCCCATTTCACCTAAAAGAGTCGAAGATCTGTCCTCATACTTCCTATTTTCACATTCAGATAAAAGCCTAATAATTACAGATTTTAGTTAATTTAAGAAATGATAAAATCATTTTAACAGTTTCTAATAAAACTTAGGAAACTTTCGTAGGTTTAATAGTTTCTTAAGTTTATATTTGCAGAATGGAAGATCAAAAGCAAAAAATACTAGAAACTGCTCACAACTTATTTTTTCAGTGTGGTATTCGGAGTGTTTCTATGGATGATATATCTAGAAATCTTAGTATTTCGAAAAAGACACTTTATCAATACGTTAAAACCAAGAACGACCTAATTGAGCAGGTATTAAATTGGAATTTAAAAAACCCTAAGTTCAATTTTCAATCTGAAAAACTTAAGGACTTAAATGCAATTGAGTGTTATTGGGAGTTCCATAAATTCATATTAGATATCTTAAAGAATCAACATCACTCATTTGATTACGATTTAAAGAAGTATCATCCAGAGTTAGCCGTAACATTCAAAACAAAAAAAATGGAAATGTTTAAAGCTGATTTAATCATAAATCTAAACCAAGGAATTGCCGAAGATTTATATAGAGAGGATTTCAATATCGATATCATTTCGAACCTTTTAGTTCGTTTTTATCTATATAATTGGAATGCAGAATTAGAGTCCTATTGCATGGGAGATGAGTTTACTGCGAATTTTCATCGAGAGTTAACTCTTTATCATTTACATGGTATTTGCAGTAAAAAAGGTTTCGATTACTTGAAAAAAATATCAAATACATAATTGACCGCTAACAATAAAAATATTTAAAACCACCACAAAATAATGAAAGGACAAATGAAGAATATCCTACAAATTGCAAGTCTTGCTTTGTTGGTATTTTTAGGTTTTAGCTTAAAAGCTCAAACGGAAAATCTAACAAAATTCAGTTTGCAAGAAGCCCAAAGCTATGCTTTAGAAAATTCCTATACAGTTAAGGGCAGTAATTACGATTTAAAAGTGGCTAAGAAAAAAGTATGGGAAGCAATTTCGACAGGCTTGCCTCAAGTTAGCGCAAGCGCTGACTACTCAAAAAACTTAGATATTCCAGTAAGCTTATTACCTGCTGAGATTTTCGGTGGTAATGCAGGTGAATATACGCCTGTAAAATTCGGACAAACATATGCCGGTTCTGCTACAATTAATGTTGATCAGAAAATTTTTGATGGTTCTTATATTGTAGGTCTTGGTGCTGCTAAAATCTTTGTTCAGTTATCTCAAAACACAAAAGCTAAATCGGAAATAGAAGTTAAAGATGCCGTTGCACAAGCCTATTATAATGTATTAGTTGCAAAAGAGAATTATAAGACCATTGAAGAAAATTTAGCTATTACCAAAAAAACACATTTCGAGACTAAAGCTTATTATGAAAATGGTTTTCGTGAAGAACTTGATGTTGATCAGGTCATGTTAATGCTAAAGCGTTCAGAAAATCAATTGTCCAATTCTAAAAGAGCTATTTCTAATGCTCTAATTATGCTGAAATTCACAATGGGTTATGAAATAGCTCAAGAAATTGAACTTAAAAACGATTTGGAATCTTTTATTACACCTTTACGTATCTCTAAAGCTAATTCGACTGATTTAGATATTGAAAACCATATCGATTATAAAATTGTAGATACTCAGCTTAAAGCTCAAAAGTTAATTATTAGAAATGAGCAAGCAGGTTATTTACCAAATTTATCAGCTTTCTATAACTATGGTAAAAATACCAGTACTGATGCTTCAAATGTTTATAAAAACAATGTGCCATGGTTTAAATCATCAATGATTGGTTTGAAACTGAATGTGCCAATTTTCACTGGTTTTAATCGTAGATCTAAGATTAAACAAGAGAAGATTACTTACAAAAAAATTGAAGATCTAAAATATAATACTGAGCAGAGTCTTAAAAAAGATTTAAGCATTTCGCACAACTCACTTGTTAATGCTAAAGAGAATTACGAAAATGATCTTAAAGGCTTGGAAATTGCAAAGCGTATTTACGAAAAAACTCTAATAAAATATAACGAAGGTATTTCTACTAGTACTGACCTTTCTAATATTGAAGAACAATATTTGAATTCTCATACTGCTTATATCAATTCAACACTACAATTATTAAATTCTAAGATTGCATTCGACAAAGCTCTGGGAAAACTCTAGTTCAATAATCCGATATCTAACAATCAAATTACACATATAACAAATCAGAATTCAATTTGAGAACTGATTTTACAAATACAAAACGATGAAAAAATTTATTATAGCAGGTATTATTCCATTGTTATTTGCGTGTTCTGCCAAAAATGCCGACGAAAACAAAGACAAAGTTGAACAGCTAAAAGAATATAAAACTGAAATGAAGGTTTTGAAAGGAAAAATTTCAAAACTTGAATCTGAAGTTAATAAAAGTGATAAGAAAGAAATCGCTATAAATGTAAATGTAGAAAAATTGAACGTTTCAAAGTTTGAGCATTTTATTCAGGTTACTGGAAATGTTGAAGCTGATAAGAATATTACCATTCAACCAGAGACATCTGGAAATATCATTTCTATTGATATAAAAGAAGGACAGTATGTGAAACAAGGTGATATTATTGCTCAACTTAACTTCTCAAAACTTCAAAATGATATTGATGAAGTAAAAGCTCAATTGACTTTAAGTAAAACTTTATTCGATAGACAAGAACGTTTATGGAACCAGAAAATTGGTTCTGAAGTTGAATTCTTAACTGCAAAATCGAATTTAGAAGCTCAAAAAAGCAGATTAAGCTCTTTAGAGGCTCAAAAAGATTTAGCTATAGTACGTGCTCCATTTGATGGAATTATAGATGAAATTCACCAAAAGAAAGGTGAAATGGCAAGTCCTTCTGTACCACTTGCACAACTGGTAAATATTAATCGTGTTTATGTTGAAGGTGATGTATCGGAAACATACTTAACATCTATTAAAGCTGGTGAAAATGCTCAATTAGACTTCCCTGCTATTAATTACAAAACTGAAGCTCCAATCTACCGAACTTCAAACGTAATAGATCCTGCAAACAGAAGTTTTAAAGTACGTGTGAATTTGAGAAATCCTGGTCAAATTATTAAACCAAACCTAATCTCAATTATTAATATTCGTGATTTTATTCAGAATGAGGCTCTAGTTGTTCCTTCAATCATCATTAAAAAAGATTTTAAAGGTAACTACTTATATATTGCTGAGAAGAAGGGTAAAAAAATGTTAGCTAAGAAAGTATACATAGGCGTTTCAAAAACCTACAATAATTCATCTATGATTGAATCAGGACTTAAGTTGGGTGATTTAATTATTACTGAAGGTTTTTCACAAGTGGTTAATGGTACGCTTATCAACATCAAATAATTACCTTATTTCTAAATTTAGAATTTCATCCCGATTATATCGGATTTCAATAATAATAAGATGAACGATAATACTAAAAATAAATCTGCCGAAACTGAACAAAGGCAATTTAAGCCTACGTTCGCAGCATTAAAGAACAAGAATTCCATTTTTATTCTGACTGCTCTTTTATGTCTGTATGGCTTATTTTCATATATGGGAATGCCTAGGGAATTATTCCCCGAAGTCGTTATTCCTAACATTTCTATTACGACTCCTTATCCAGGTAATTCACCTGTCGATATTGAGAACTTGGTAACAAGACCTATCGAGAAAGAATTAAAATCTTTAAAAAATGTAAAAAAATTATCCTCTGCTTCGTACGAAGATATGAGTATGATTGTAGTTGAGTTTAATACCGATATTGAAGTAAAACAAGCATTACAAGACACAAAAGATAAAGTTGATAAAGCCTTAAGTGAACTGCCTGATGATTTGCCAAACAATCCTATTGTAGCGGATATCGATTTCGCCGACTTCCCTATTTTGAACGTTAATCTATCTGGTGACTATGGTTTAAATGACCTAAAACATTTTGCTGAGGAATTACAAGATAAATTTGAATATCTGAGCGAAGTTTCTGAAGCTGATATTAAAGGTATAGATGAGCGTGAAATTAAAATCAACGCTGATTTACACAAAATGGAAGCAAATGGTATTGCTTTTAAAGATATAGAAAAAGCAATTGATGACGAGAATGTCACAATGAGTGCTGGTACCTTAATTACAGATAGAACTCGAAGAAGTATTCGTACATCAGCCGATTATACTTCGATGGAGCAAATTGAGAATACCATTATAAAAGTCACCAACAATAAAGTTGTTTACCTTAAAGATGTTGCTGAAGTTGAAGATGGATATGAAGAGCTTTCTTCTATTTCTCGATTGAATAACAAGCCTGTTGTATCTCTTTCATTAACTAAAAAATCAGGTGAAAACCTTCTTGCAGCTACCGATCAAATTTATAAAATTATCGATGAGCTTAAGGATACCGGATTTTTACCTAAAGGTTTAACAGTTACAGTAACTAACGATACTTCAGAGGATGTTCGTGGTATGATTAGTGACTTGGAGAATTCTATTATCATGGGTATGCTTTTGGTTGTTCTTATTCTGTATTTATTTATGGGATTAAGAAATGCCTTGTTCTCTGGTTTGGCTATTCCTATGTCAATGTTTATTTCTATGATTATTCTAAATCAAATGGGATATACAATTAATCAAATGGTTCTTTTTTCTCTTATTTTGGCTTTAGGTATGCTGGTCGATAATGCGATTGTCGTCGTCGAGAATGTTTATCGACTCCACGAAGAAGGTCTTTCACCACTCGAAGCAACTAAAAAAGGTGTGAGTGAGATTGCTGGTCCTATTATTTCATCTACAGCAACAACTATTGCAGCCTTTTTCCCTCTATTAATGTGGGGTGGTATTATGGGTGAGTTTATGAAATACCTGCCAATTACTCTGATTATTGTTTTAACATCATCACTATTTGTAGCTCTTATTCTAAATCCAGTTTTTACGGCAACTTTTGTTAAGATAGATAACATTAAAGCAAAGCTAAAATACAAACGTATCATTACCATTGCTTCGATTATAATAGCAATCTCAATACCATTTTATATTGCTTCAAGCTTTTTGTTTGCTAATATATTAGCTTGTATTGCAGTTATCATGCTATTTAATCTGTTTGTATTAAGACCATTTGCACGTTGGTTCCAACTAAAAATGTTGATAACACTAGAGAATCTATATGAGAATAGTTTACGATTTGCTCTTAAAGGGTATCGTCCACTTATTTTCTTTGCTGCAACTTTTCTGTTGATGATCGGATCTATCTCATTTTATTTTGGTAGTGATCCGACGGTAGTCTTTTTCCCCGATAACGATCCAAAATCTGTTTATGTAACTATGGAATTGCCCTTGGGAACCGATATTCATAAAACAAATGAAGTTTCTCGAAAAGTAGAAAAAATAGTGAAGAAAACTCTTGAACCTTATCAAGATATTATCCGATCAATAGCTACTAATGTTGGATCAGGAAAAGGTGGTATGTTTGAATCAAGTCGAGCTGCTAATAAATCCTTAACAACAATCTCTTTTGTAGAGTTTAAAGATAGAAAAGGACACAGTACTTCAGAAATAATGAAGTTAGTATCGAAAAATCTTAACGGGTTTGTTGGTGCTAAAATATTTGTTGAGAAAAATGATGATGGACCTCCAGTTGGACACCCAATAAACTTAGAAATTTCAGGTGACGATTTTAAGCAACTTCTAAGCATCTCAAACGACATTAAACAAAAGCTTGATGGCGATAAGATTCCTGGTGTTGAAGAACTAAAATTAGATCTTGACCAAGGAAAACCTGAAATGCTAATCAATATCGATAGAGATAAGGTTCGTCGTTTCGGTTTATCTACAAGTCAAGTAGCAAGTGCGCTTCGTAATTCTCTTTATGGTTTAGAAGTATCTAAGTATAAAGATGGAGAAGATGAATATGATATCATGTTACGTTTAAGCGATAAATATCGTTACGACGTACCATCTCTAATGAATCAAAAGATTTCTTTAATGAGTCCTGTGAATAATAAGTTTATTCAGATTCCTATTTCATCTGTTGCTTCTTACGAATATGGTTCAACCTACGAAAGAATTAATCGTATAGAAAATAAACGTGTTGTTACTATTTATTCTAATGTTATTGAAGGATTTAATGCTAACAAAATTAATTCTCGTATTAAAGAGATAATGGCTGACTATACCTTGCCAAAATCATATAGTTTTAAGTTAACGGGAGAACAAGAAGAACAAGACGAAACTTCTGCTTTCTTAGAAGAGGCTCTTATGATTGCATTAGCTTTAATTACACTAATCCTTGTGACTCAGTTTAACTCTGCTGTTAAGCCTCTTATTATCATGATTACAGTATTATTTAGTACTATTGGTGTTTTCCTTGGATTAGGAACTTTCCAAATGCCATTTGTTATATTAATGACTGGTATTGGAATTATATCTCTCGCAGGTATTGTGGTAAATAATGGTATTGTTCTGGTCGATTATATCGATTTACTTAGAAAAGAGAAAAAAGCAAATACCGATCTTGAAGGGAGAAAGTATCTTACTCCCCAACAAGAAATTGATTGTATAGCTCAAGCAGGAAAAACACGTTTACGTCCAGTATTGCTTACTGCTATTACAACAGTATTAGGTTTATTACCATTGGCTGTTGGAATGAACTTCAATTTTCTAACTCTATTTAGTGACTTTAATCCACATTTATCATTCGGTAGTGATAGTACTGCATTTTGGGGACCTATGTCTTGGACAGTAATCTTCGGTTTAACCGTTGCCACTTTCCTTACATTGATTATTGCTCCAGTCATGTTTAGAATCTCCACTCAAGTTGAGCACAGACTTTATCGTTTAGCTGAAAAGAGAAAGAAATAAAACTAGTAAAGTAAACAAATAGAAAATGCCCCAACTCTAGTGAGTTGGGGCATTTTTATATTCTAATCTAATCTAATCTGTTTTTATTAAGCCCTTTGATAACATTTAACCCAATCAATTTCCATCACTGCATTTACATCTGAATTTGGATTAGAAACACCCGAACTTAGAATAAGATACATTGGTTCATGTGGAATATTTTCAGTCTGTGTATAAACTTCAACACCATTAATTCTCCAAATCAATTTGTTTGGCGCCCACTCCAAAGAATAAATGAAGAAATCATTAGTCCAATCTAAACCATTAATCTTAGCATGATTTACCTTAGGTTTATCCTCGCGTCCTGAAATATTACCCGGAAATAATTTTCCACAAGGACTTGTTTTAGCAATATCTATATGTGGTAAACTGGTATCTGATAGCATCCAAAACGAATGCATTACATTTTCGATATTACTCACCTTAATCTTAGCTTCAAAAAGACCATATTTCTGTCTGAATGATTTTCCAGTACTTATAAGAGCTGATGTGTAATCAAACTCACGAGGAACGAAACCTATTTTCGGATCCCATACTTTGCCTTGAGCTTTCTCTTTTTTAGTTTCTAGTCTAGCTATAGAATCTGAGATTGTAATATTCTTTTCAGAAAAGATATGAGCATCTGTTGGAAGTGCGTAATCATCATTCATTAATACATCGCCCCAATAATATCGAGTCATCCACTTTTCCTTATCCAATTTTGAATTATCAAAATCTTCAGAAAAAGTTAATTCCCATTCCCTAACAAGGTGAAAATTGTTCTTTTTTTGGAATCGAAAATATTTTTTGAATGATTCTGATTCATTCAATTCCTTATAAGTAATCAGTCTATTAAAAGCTTCTGTTTTTTCGAATCGCTTTTTATCTAATAAG
The DNA here is from genome assembly GCA_016744515.1 of Marinifilaceae bacterium. Lineage (GTDB taxonomy): Bacteria > Bacteroidota > Bacteroidia > Bacteroidales > Marinifilaceae > Ancylomarina. The sequence continues at coordinate 15,256 of JADGEF010000085.1, forward strand.
AAATCCTTTTCAGATGTAAATTCTTCTGAAGCTAACTCAGCTTTTAAATCTTCTATATCTTGTAGTAAATTTGAAGCTAATACCTCAAAATAAATATCATGTTTCTTAGAATGCTTAAACTTAAAATAGACTCTTATTTCTGAAGATTTTTTAAGTTTTTTATAAAGCAACCAAGCTTCTTTATCTTCCTTTTTAGTCAGTTTTCCTGAATTAACTTCAGCTTGTAATTCCATATAATTCACAAGGTCCTCTGACTCTTTCATCTTTTCAAACTTAGAAAGTTCAGTTCCTTCGTGAACAGATGAATAAACTCTATAGCGTTTAGATTTTAAAAGACGTTTTAGTTCTTTTTCTTTCCTTTCAAGCTCACTTCCCTTAAACGATTTTGCTTCAATATGCTTTCTATTTTGCTTAAAATCTACAGAGTTTATTTCTCTTTCGAGTTCAATAAAACTTTGTAATTCTTCAGATTGTTCAAAAGCAATAAATTCTTCGTGATCATTCAAAAGCTGGTTTTTTCTACCCTCTATTAAAGAAGTATCAGCCGCTTTTCGAAGTTTTGATGAAAGGAATAAAGCCATATTTTATGCTATTTGATGTTAATTATGAATTCCGAATTTAATCATTTATTACAAATTCTCAATTAATTGAATAAATGAATCATTATTACTAATAAATTGAATTTTGCTTTAAACAAGCTATAAGAATTGACAAACAGTTAATTATCACTATGTTGCGAGTTAAAATTATTGTCTAATAAAATTAAACGTAATGCTCCCCAATTGTTTTATTGGACTAGTATTATTTATATTAAATCGAGATCGGTAAGCTGCATCTAAAGCTGCTTCATGCAAGTTTTCGTCATACGTATCAGACTCCTTCTGAATTACCTTAGCTTTTATCACTTTACCATTACGATTTACCGTAATTTCTACCCGAACACGGCCAGATTCTTCACACTTAAAAACAGGAATTGGTAAAATTAATTTATGGCGATTTTTCAAACTATAAAAAACACTACTCTCTCCAGAGTACTCTATATTTTTAAGAGAATCTAATTTTAATTGCTCTTTACGTTCTTTAGCTAATTGTACACTATCTTTTTTAAAATTTTCTAAATCTTTCTGACTAGCACCATATTCATTAGATTCATATCCATCTAATTCTTGTTTGATATCATCAATCATTTTATCAATATCCTGGGCTGTTCTTTCTTTTCTATTTTCAGTTTTAAAATCCTTATTAACTGCTATCGACTTTAACATTTCATCAACACTACTGGAAACCTTATCTTTTTGCTTCTCAATAATTTCTTCTTCTACACGTTTATTTTCCTGTTCTATTTGTTCTACAATATCATCAGGAATAGATAAAATGATTTTAGTTTCGACAAAACGCATGGGTGAATTAAGCTTAAATAAAAGCAAAAGAATAAGTAGCACCATATGAAAAGCTAAAGTTCCCATTAAACCATAACGATTACGGTTTAAATAGTCCTTAAACTCATCCCAAGCATTCATACTTGTGCTTTGTTCTGTTTCTTTATTTAATTCTGACTTAGCCACTAATTCTATTGATTCTCATTAATATTTAAAATCAAACAAAGCTATCAAGATTAGTTAGAATAGGCAATTTTGTTGAAAGTGATATTCAAACTCTTTCTGTAATTTTATTAAAGAATTTCTAACTAAAAATGAACGATAATAATCTTTCATTATAGACTAAAAACTATAATATCAAATAGATACGTCATCACTCCTATTTTGTTATTTAATATATTATTAATACATTATAGCTTATTATAAGCCTATTAACTGTGAAAAAGATTTGAAACCTATATATTATGCCTCCTAAAACACGATACAAATACTGGAATGCATTTAGCTTTTATTTAAAAAGTACTTGGTGGGATTTTCTAAATCTATTTTTCCCATTAACCTGTGCTACTTGTGGAAATTATTTATTCAAAGGTGAAAAGGTTATATGTACTTCTTGTCTCTTCCAATTACCTAAAACAAACTTTCATTTTCAAAAAGAGAATCCCATTTCAGAAATTTTTATGGGAAGAGTTAATATCGACAATGCAACTGCATTTTTCACCTTTAATAAGGGTAGTCGGTATCAAAAACTTATTCATAAACTAAAATATAATGGACAAGCTGAAATTGGTGTTGAACTTGGAAAACACTTTGGGAATACTTTAATGAATTCTGATGAGTATAGAGATATTGACATTATTATACCTGTTCCGCTTCATCCTAAAAAGAAAAAAGCCAGAACCTATAATCAAGCTGAAATGATTGCTAAAGGAATAGCAGAGGCAATGAATTCGGAGTTAGTTGTAGATGTTCTTGTGAGAAATGTTCATTCTGTATCGCAAACGAAAAAAGATAGAATTGAAAGGTGGCTTAATGTAAAAAATGTGTTTGCATTAAAATCAACTGAGCAATTAAAAAACAAACATGTTTTGTTAGTAGATGATGTTGTAACTACTGGTGCAACGCTTGAAGCATGTGCTCAAAGATTATTAGAAACCTATCAAATTAAAGTTAGTATTGCTTGTCTGGCTCAAGCCTAAAAAAAAGCTTAATTAATTTCGAAATTAATTAAGCTAGGGAGTGTCCTAAATTCTGTGTAAATGGATTTTTTATAAAAAATGATAATAATGATTATCTGTTGAATTTGTTGATAACTTTAGGGCTTGCCCGTTAA
>JADGEF010000086.1 GCA_016744515.1 Marinifilaceae bacterium
TTGTCATCCCGAGGAACGAGGGATCTCTAGTATATAATGAGTAGATCCTTCACTACGTTCCTTCGTTCAGGATGACAGTGGTAATGTATTGTCATCCCGGGGAACGAGGGATCTCTAGCATATAATGAGTAGATCCTTCACTACGTTCCTCCGTTCAGGATGACAGTGGTGATTGAGGGATCTCTAGCATATAATGAGTAGATACTTCACTACGTTCCTCGTTCAGGATGACAGTGGTAATGTATTGTCATCCCGATCCTGAATTCGGGAGAGGGATCTCTAGCATATAATGAGTAGATCCTTCACTACGTTCCTCCGTTCAGGATGACAGTGGTGATTGAGGGATCTTTAGCATATAATGAGTAGATCCTTCACTACGTTCCTCCGTTCAGGATGACAACTCGTAATTAAAAGCCTCTTTCCGACTCTTAGACATTTCCCCCGATATTCAGAATTCCAACCTTCTTTCCAACTTGACAGATTTGACAAGCAATAATTCCCCTTTTTTGAATTAGTTTTGTTCGGTTTTAATTTCAGATGGAATTGTTGAATGTTAGTTTGTTTTATTGTAGATTTTAATCTGTGTAAATTTGGGTAATCTGTGGATAAACTTTTTTTTGTTTTACTAGGAAACGGCTACGACGCACGCTTACGGGTTTGTCGTAATTCGTCATTGATAATTCGTAATTAATTTCAATTTTATTAAATCTGTGTTAATCTGACTAATCTGTGGTGAAAACTTTTGCTATTATCAAAATAAGATTTACTTTTGAGTAAAATTTCTACTCAATCTTTATTTAGTCATAAATAAGACTTGTTTGGTGTAGAAAATGAGGTTGATGAATGTGAAGAGTGAACACTTCGGCTCCGCTCAGTGCACAACCTTTAACCTTTAACTTTGAATTAGTGCTAGAAAGTTTAATTACCTCAAAAACGAGGATTAAAATATTGCTTAAGTTTTTTCTGAATGTTCAGATGAAAGCTTACTTACGTGGACTCGAGGCTGAGTTCGGAGAATCATCAAACGCCATTCGTTTAGAGCTAAACCGTATGGAGGAGGCAGGTTTATTAGAGGCAGAGACCGAAGGGAATCGCAAGGTTTTTCATGCCAACACCAAGCATCCTCTTTTTAAGGATTTGAATTCCATTATCCGCAAGCATGTGGGCTTGGATAGTATTATTGAAGAAATTGCAGAAAAGTTAGGCGATCTTAAACGAGTTTACTTAACAGGTTCTTTTGCCAAAGGGCAGGACTCTAAAATAATTGACCTGCTACTTGTGGCAGAAAGTATCGACAAGAATTACCTCAACACTTTGGTTGAGAAAGCAGAGGATTTAATAAACAGAAAGATACGCTTGTTAACAGTTAAATCTGATGAAGAAAAAGACTGTTTGGATGGGGAGAAGTTTCTCTTGATTTGGTCTAAGTCTAATGAATGAAATATATTTCGTAACACAATGAAGGTATTAGTAACAGGAGCAGCAGGATTTATAGGTTTTTACTTGGTAGAAGCATTGGTGAAACTGGGATATGAAGTGGTTGGAATAGGGAATTAACCGACAATTTATAACTAACAACATAAAAGAGAGCAGATTTTGCTCTGGCAGCTATTGAGGCTAAAGGATTATTGTAATGACAATTTGAGTTATGATTGAAATATCTAAGAGTTCTGGTGATTTTCTTAAAAAAATAACAGATTTACTTAAAAAAGCACGAAATACAACTGTTCGGGCAGTGAACCAGACAATGGTTTACACCTATTTTGAAATTGGCAGAATTATTGTTCAAGAAGAGTAAAATGGAAAAGAACGTGCTGAATATGGGAAGAAAATTTTAAGAGAATTATCACAGAAACTTACAAAAGAGTTTGGAAAGGGCTTTTCACAAAGAAATCTGGAGCAGATGAGGCAGTTTTATCTTATCTATTCAAAAGCGCAGACACTGTCTGCGGAATTTCAATTAAGCTGGTCTCATTACCTGATGTTGATGCGGATAAGCAACGAAAATGAACGAAAGTTTTACGAAATAGAATCGATTGATAATAATTGGAGCCTTAGGGAATTGCAGCGTCAATTTAATGTTGCACTATATGAAAGACTGGCATTAAGCAGAGATAAAGTGGGTGTTAAAAAACTTTCGGAAAAAGGACAAATAATTCAAACAGCACAAGATACGCTAAAAGATCCTTATGTGTTGGAATTTCTTGGTTTGCCTGAAGAAACAAAATATTCCGAAACAGAATTAGAGCGGGGATTAATTGAAAAGTTGGAGCATTTTCTTTTGGAACTGGGGAAAGGTTATACTTTTGTAGGAAGACAGGTACGATTTACATTTGATGACAAACACTTTAGGGTAGATTTGGTTTTTTACAACAGGTTATTGCAATGTTTTGTTTTAATAGACTTAAAAATTGGAGAAATATCACATCAAGACCTTGGGCAAATGCAAATGTATGTTAATTATTACGACAGGTTTGTAAAGCTTGATAACGAAAACAAGACAATAGGAATAGTGCTTTGTAAAAAGAAAAATGACACTCTTGTGGAAATAACTTTACCTGAAAATAACGAACAGATATTTGCTAGTAAGTACGAAACAGTTTTGCCAAGCAAAAAAGAATTAAGACAATTAATTGAAAGTTAACAGATTAACTGGATAACAGTATTATTGAAGAAATTGCAGAGAAACTTGGAGATCTAAAACGAGTTTACCTAACAGGTTCCTTTGCTAAAGGGCAGGACTCTAAAATAATTGACCTGCTACTTGTGGCAGAGAGCATTGATAAGAATTACCTCAACATTTTGGTTGAGAAAGCAGAAGATTTAATTAATAGAAAAATTCGATTACTGACAATAAAATCAGAAGAGGAAAGTTCTTTTCTAAAGAATGAGGCTTGCTTTTTGATTTGGGAAGGGAATTAATAATTGAAAATATAAATATTGAAATATATGTTTGATAAAAATATATTAGTTACTGGAGGTGCAGGATTTATTGGATCTCATCTTGTTCGTTTATTGGTTAACAAATACCCAAACTATCGCATTATCAATATGGATGTCTTGACATATGCTGGGAATTTAGCCAATCTTAAAGATATTGAAGATAAGGAGAATTATGAATTTATCAAGTGTGATATTTGTGATTTCGAAAAGGTACAGCAGATTTTTCTTGATTATCAAATTGAAGGTGTGATTCATTTGGCAGCAGAGTCGCATGTTGATCGCTCCATAAAAGATCCATTTTCATTTGCTCAGACAAACGTAATGGGAACCTTAAGTTTATTACAAGCTGCTAAATTTGCATGGGATGGTAATTTCGGAGATAAATTGTTTTACCATGTTTCTACTGATGAAGTATATGGTTCGTTGGGTGATGAAGGTTTCTTTTTAGAAACAACGGCTTATGATCCTCATTCTCCTTATTCGGCTTCAAAAGCTTCTTCTGACCATTTTGTACGTGCTTTTCAAGATACGTTTGGTTTACCAACTGTAATATCCAATTGTTCGAATAACTACGGATCATATCAGTTTCCTGAAAAATTGATTCCTTTATTCATCAACAACATTTGTAACAACAAGCCACTTCCTGTTTACGGTAAGGGTGAGAATGTTCGCGATTGGTTGTATGTTGAAGATCATGCTCGTGCCATTGATGTGATTTTTCACAAGGGTAAACAAGGAGATACTTACAATATTGGTGGTTTTAACGAATGGAAAAATATCGACCTAATTAAAGTCATGATTAGAGCTGTTGATAAAGCTTTGGGTAGAGAGGAAGGGACTTCTGAAAAACTAATTACATACGTAACTGATCGTGCTGGACATGATTTGCGTTATGCTATCGACTCCACTAAACTAAAGGAAGAGCTAGGATGGGAACCTTCTCTTCAATTTGAAGAAGGGATTGAAGAAACAGTGAAATGGTATCTTGAGAATATAGAATGGATGGATAATATCACTTCTGGAGATTATCAGGATTATTATAACGAAATGTATAAAGCCAAATAAGATGAAAGGAATAGTTTTAGCAGGTGGTAGTGGTACGAGATTGTATCCGATTACTAAAGGTGTATCGAAGCAGTTATTGCCCATTTACGATAAACCAATGATTTATTACCCTTTGTCAGTTTTGATGTTGGCTGGGATACGTGAGATTTTAATTATTTCTACGCCTGAAGACTTGCCAAATTTTAAAAAACTATTAGGCGATGGAGAAGAAATTGGCTTAAAGTTAAGATATAAGGAACAACCAAGTCCAGATGGTTTGGCTCAAGCTTTTATTATTGGAGATGAATTTATTGGAGATGATGATGTGTGTTTGGTGTTGGGAGATAATATTTTCTATGGTCACGATTTGTATGGGATGTTAGAAAATGCACGTAATAATGTCGAAGAACAAGGAAAAGCAACTGTTTTTGGTTATTATGTGAATGATCCTGAGCGTTATGGTGTTGCTGCTTTTGATGAGGATGGTAATGTTTCATCCATTGAAGAAAAGCCAGAGAATCCTGCATCTAATTATGCTGTTGTTGGTTTGTATTTTTACCCAAATGATGTCGTTAAAGTAGCCAAAAATGTAAAGCCTTCACATAGGGGAGAGTTAGAAATTACAACTGTAAATCAGGACTATCTTGAACAAAGTAGATTGAAAGTTGAATTGATGGGGCGTGGATATGCATGGTTAGATACGGGAACACATGAATCATTATTGGATGCTGGTCGATTTATCGAAACCATAGAGACACGACAAGGTTTGAAAATTGCTTGTTTGGAGGAAATTGCTTTCAAAATGGGGTATATAGATGAAGTTCAATTAAAAAAATTAGCCGACCCACTCAAGAAAAATGGTTATGGTCAGTATTTATTGAAACTGATAAAGTAATGAGCTCAGTATTAATGGTGGGAAATTTTGTAATTTAATTATTTTTGTTGAGGATCGTGCTGCTAATGCTAGGCTATATGCGATAGATGCAACAAAGAATGAAATAGGTTGGAAACTTAATGAAATCTTTGAAACAGGTATTGAAAAGATGATGAAATGGTATCTTGAAAAAATCATAGACTAGCTTAAATATATATAATGGTATGGAAAACAGGATTACTCTTTTTTTAATGACATATAAGGGGTTTCGAACACTTGAAACTATCATAGAAAAAGACTTTTGTGATTTAATTGATTTTGTTGTTATTGGTACAGATAAAAATACTCTTAATGATTATTCATTAGAGACTCAAAACTTATGTGTGAGGCATAATATTAAACATTATTTCAAAAACAATGATTATGAAGTGAATTCTGTATATGTATTGACTGTTTCTTGGAGGTGGATGATAAGAAATTTGAATAGTCAGGTTATTGTTCTTCATGAATCACCTTTGCCAAAATATAGAGGTTTTGCACCGTTAGTAAATCAGTTAATTAATAATGAAGCTCAAGTTGGTGTCACCGCATTGTTCGGAACAGAAGAATATGATCGAGGACCAATCATAGGTCAAGAGCTAATGAATATTGAATATCCCATAAAAATCGAGACTGCCATTGATAGAATAAGTGAGCTTTATGGTGTTCTAGTTGAAAAGATTTTCCGACAATTAAGGGTAGAAGGTAAGATCACCACAAATAAAGAGCAGGTTGAAGAAGAAGCAACTTATAGTTTGTGGAGAGATGAAGAGGATTATAAAATTGATTGGCATAAAGACTCCCTTTATATAAAAAGATTTGTTGATTCAGTCGGTTTTCCTTATTTAGGTGCTTCTTCAATAATTAATGGGACTCAAGTTAGGATTCATGATGTTGAATTAATTGATGATGTGTTTATTGAAAATAGGACTCCAGGGAAAGTGATTTTTGTTAAAAACAGTAAGCCTGTTATAGTTTGTGGTAAAGGATTGATTCGAATTTTAAAAGCAAACTATTCTAATACAAATGAATCATTATTACCCTTGAAAAGTTTTAGGTTACGTATTAAATAAATTGTATGAAAGAAAGAGATGCCCTTTTTTTAAAGTCAGCATTGGTTGAAGAAAATCCATTTAATTCGACATTAAAAGTTATTGAATGGGTTAAGCAACGCAACGAGAGTATTACGGTTTCAGTTGAGAAAGTGCCTTTTAAGGAATTAAATGGATGGAGTTTAGATAGTAGAGTTGGTTCGCTTAAGCATGATTCTGGTCGTTTTTTCAGTATTGAGGGGATTAAGATTTCTACAAACTGGGGGCAAATTTCTACTTGGGAGCAACCAATTATTAATCAACCTGAAATTGGGTTCTTAGGAATTATAGCGAAGGAAATAAATGGAGTGTTGTATTTCCTGCTTCAATCTAAAATTGAACCTGGGAATGTCAATAATGTACAATTGTCTCCTACCTTGCAAGCAACAAAGAGTAATTATTCTCAAGTACATAAAGGTAATAAACCAAATTATTTAGATTTCTTCTTGAATGCTTCTAAAGGTCAAATTTTACTTGATCAATTGCAATCAGAACAAGGGGCGCGGTTTCTTAAGAAGAGAAACCGAAATATTATCATCAAAGTTGATGAAGAAATTACGGTTTTAGAAGATTTCGTTTGGTTAACTCTAGGTCAAATTAAAAAATTGATGAGATATGATAATCTAGTCAATATGGATACCCGTACTGTAATTTCTGGTATCCCATATGGCAGTTTTGGATCAGATGTTTCTGATCTTTTATCTATTCTTACTTTAAAAAGCCATTCTCAAGGAGTTGGACATAAACTTCTTCTTTCTGCCTTAGATTCTTTTACATCTCTTTATTCATTTGATGGAATTCTTAATTGGATAACATCTTTGAAGATAAAATATGAACTTACAGTTAATCATGTTCCAATATTTGATTTGAAAAACTGGGAGGTCAACGATAGTGAGATTATTCATAGAGATCAAAATTATTTTAAAGTTATAGCAGCTAATGTTGAGATCAGCAATAGAGAAGTTAGTAGTTGGATGCAACCTCTTGTAGAACCTATTCATGAGGGAATTATAGGTTTTATTGTAAAAGAAATTGATGGGGTTTTGCATTTTCTTGTTCAAGGGAAAATGGAATGTGGAAATTTTGATTTAATAGAAATTGCCCCAACTGTTCAATGTATAACTGGTAGTTATAAGAATTCTTTAAAAGATGTTCCATTCCTAAATCATTTTATTGATGTTAAATCCTCTAATGTTATTTATGATACGTTACAATCAGAAGAAGGTGGTCGTTTTTTCAGAGAGCAGAATCGTAATATGATTATTATGGTTGGAGAGGATTTTTCAACTACAGTACCAGAGAATTATACATGGATGACATTAAATCAACTGAATATGTTTCTGAAGTTTAATAATTACCTAAATATTCAAGCCAGAGGGTTGATAGCAGCAATAAGTTTTATTTAATAATTATGAAAATACCTTTTAATAAAGTTTACAATACAGGCGAAGAAGAAAAGTATGTACTTGAGTCTATTAGATCAGGTTCACATTGTGGTAACCATTCGTTTTGTAGAAAAGTAATTGATATAATGCAGAAGAAGCATGGTTTTGGGGAAATATTCTTAACTCCATCAGGAACAGCAGCTTTGGAAATGGGAGCGGTTTTAGCAGATATAGGCCCAGGAGATGAGGTTATTCTTCCTTCATTTACATTTAGTTCTACAGTAAATGCTATTATACTTTTTGGAGCTAAGCCTATTTTTTGTGAAGTTGATCCATCGACAATGAATATTGATGTGATGAAAATAGAGGAATTGATTACTTCTAAAACAAAGATGATTCTTCCTATTGATTATGCTGGACTTCCCTGTGATATGGACAAAATTATGGCTTTAGCCAATAAATATAGTCTCATTGTCATGCAAGATTGTGCACAATCTTACGGGAGTTATTATAAGGGCAAGGCCTGTGGAACTCAACCTCATATTGCTGCTTTCAGCTTTCATGAAACTAAGAACTACAATGCTGGAGAAGGTGGTGCTTTGGTCGTAAATGTTGAGCGATGGGTTGAACGTGCTCATTTTTTACAAGAAAAAGGGACTGATAGAAGACTCGTTTTATCAGGTGTTAAGAGTAAATATTCTTGGGTAGATAAAGGTTCGAGTTATTTATTGTCTGATGTGCTTGCAGCTATGCTTTATGCACAGTTAAAGAATGAGGATATAATTAAAAGTAAGCGTGGTTTAATTACTAAGGCATATCAGAAATTATTTACTTCATTTGCAAACTTGGGTAAGCTCTCTATTTTTCAAGTTCAGGAACATCATGAATTAAACCATCATGCATTTTGGGTGATTTTTGATACGATAGATAACAAGGAAGAATTTATGTCAAAATTGCGAGAGAAAGAGATAGCTGCGTATATCGGTTATTTGCCACTACATTCATCTCCCAAAGGGATTGAATTGGGGTATAAAGTAGAGGATTTGCCCTTGACTGAGGATGTTGCCAATAGATTGGTTAGACTTCCTTTTTATACAGGGTTAGCAGACAGTGGTTTAGACCACTGTATTAATTCAATGAGTCAAGTTCTTAATAAAATATACAATTAATTATTATGGTAAAATTCGCTGTAATTGGCTGCGGTAACATCGCAATTAAATCATCTATACCAGCAATTTTGAATTCAGGTGTTACTGAAATTTCTGTATGCGTAGATATTAATAAGGATATCAAACCTGTTATTAAAGAGAAGTTTAATATTCCTTTTGAATCTTCTTTGGAGACTGCATTGGATAATTATTCTTTTGATGCAGTTTATATTTCTAGTCCAATTGGGACTCATAAAGATATTATATGCCAAGTTGCTAAATATAAGAAGCACATACTTTGTGAAAAATCACTGGTTAGCAATTTATTGGAAGTAAAAGAGATTATTTCGATTTGTGAAGAAAATAATATAGCCTTATTTGAGGGTTTTATGTATCAATTTCATACACAACATAAATTTGTCCGTGATATTATCGAGAGTGGACAGATTGGTACACCTTTTCATTTTCAGGCTTGGTTTGGTTTTCCTCCAATAGATAAAAATGATTTTCGCTATAATAAAGGTTTAGGTGGGGGAGCTCTACTTGATGCTGGTTCTTACACTGTTCATTCAGCAAGACATTTCTTTGGAATTGAGCCCCAACAGTGTTTTTCTATACTAGAAAAGGAAGGACATGATGTTGAAATTAGAGGAACAGTAATGCTTGATTTTGGAGGAAGTAAAACTGCTCATTTGGTTTTTGGTTTTAATAATATGTATCAAAATCAATATACTATTTGGGGGACTAAAGGAACTCTAACATTAGAAAGAGCTTTTGCTTTACCTCCTGACTTTAAGTCAAAAGCCATATTGAAAACTCAAGGAGAGCATGAGGAAATTATAATGGATACTTGTGATCATTTTATTGAGGAAATTAAATATTTTTGTTCTAATTATAGGAATTCTGAAATGAAAAAAACTTGGATTAAAGAGTTCTGTTCACAGGCACAGGTGTTTGATCAAATTATTGCCGCTAATTCGTGAGATTATTTTTTGAATTAAAATAAAACGAGTTTAGTTTATAATGAAATATTTATTTAGAATTAAGGATGATTGTGGATATAGTTGCGAGATTGAAATCATTGGATAGTAGAACGAAGAAAGCGTATAAAAACATTTTTTTTTCTTTATTCATTAAGGGTGGAAGCATTGCAGCTTCGCTTGCTATAATACCCTTAACGTTAGGGATTTTAAATGATGAAAAATATGGATTGTGGATTACGATTACTTCAATATTTACCTGGTTAAATTTTTTTGATATTGGCTTAGGTAATGGATTGAGAAATCGTTTGTCTGAGGCTATTGGTAGAAAGGATTTGAAATTGGCAAAAGAATATGTAAGTACGACTTATGTAATGATTTTTCTTGTATCTCTTTCTATTTTTGTACTTTTCTTAATCGCTAATACTTTTTTAAATTGGCAGGTAATCCTCAATATTTCAGATGATTTGGTTCTGGAAGTTGAAAGTATAATTAAATTTGTTTGCTTTTTCTTTTCAATACGATTTGTCCTTCGTTTAATCCAAACCGTTCTTCTTGCTAATCATCAGGTAGCCTTGTCTAATATTCTTGATTTTTTAGGTAATGCACTGATATTAATTTTTTTGGGGTTAAAATTGTATCTAGGAGGAGCGGATCAATCTCTATTTGAAATTGCATTAATCTTTTTGATTTCACCAATTTTAATATTATTCATCGCTAGCTTGTTTTTTTATACTAAGGATTATGCCTTTTTAAGACCAGAGTTTAAATCTTTTAAGCGTGAGCATATTAAAATCCTATTAACTTTAGGAAGCCATTTTTTCATTGTACAAATTTGCGCTTTGGTTTTATATCAAACTTCAAATTTTATTATTAGTAATCAATTTGGTCCAGGTGAAGTAACGCCTTATAATATCATCTTTCGCTATTTTAGTGTATTATCTGTTGTGTTTAATATTATTATCACCCCATATTGGTCTGCGGTTACGGAGGCTCATGTAAATAATGATTATGCTTGGATCAGGAAAAGCTTAAGATCTGTTCAATTGGCTTTTATTGCATTCCTAGGATTAGGAATTGTAATGTATTATTTATCGGGCTTTTTGATAGACATTTGGGTTGGTGACAGTGTAATTCTTTCCGAGAGCCTATTGGTGTCTGTAGTAGTTTTTGTTTTGATAACAATGTGGAATAATCTTTATGCATATTTTTTAAATGGCTTAAATTTAGTGAAAATTCAATTGTATTTTGGTATTCTGGGTGCAATGGTAAACATACCATTGGCAATATATCTTGGAAAAGATTTGGGTGTGTCAGGAGTTATTATTGCAAATGTAATTGTAAATACACCTGGAGCTTTAATATATCCTTTTATAATTAAAAAGAGGTTGAATGAATAAAATATTACATATAGCAACAACCATAAAAGGGGGAGCTGGGAAAGTACCTGAATTATATTCAGCGGAACTTGATCGTCTTGGTCATGAGTCTAAAATTCTGGTGAAATGTGATGATGATGACAATGTTAATCTTGTCAGTTATTATAAAAGTAAATATTTGTCATTTTCTATTTACTTTATTAAAATTTTGACATTAATAATTCAGAAATGTAATGGGATTTTTGGATCAAGTATTTTAATAGAAAAGTATTGTTTTTATAATCCTTCGGAAAGATATGTAAGTCTTTCAGCAAAAAAGATATTAAAGAAAGTTGAATTTAATCCTGAGGTTATAATGATCTATTGGGTTGCTAACTTCATTAATGCGAAAACGATACATGATCTATATCAGCTTACTAATGCAAAGATTGTTTTAGTGTTAACCGATATGGGACCTTTGACTGGAGGGTGTCATTTTGCCTGGGATTGTGCAGGTTATACCAATAACTGTCAAAATTGTCCGGTGTTTAGAGATAGTGTATTTTTCACAAAACATGCACAGAAAAATTTTGCATTCAGGAAAAAATATTTAGAAGGAATTCCGATTGAAATCATTTCAGTAAAGGGCGAAATTCTGGAGCAAACACTTAAATCTAAACTATTTGCAGCCAAATTGGTTCATCGCAGGAATATACCCGTGGAATCAAATTTTGACGATAATAAGCTTAATGTTAGAGAGAAGTACCATGTACCCGATCATAAAAAAGTGTTTTTTTGTGCTGCGGCCAATGTTAAGGATACTCGCAAGGGATTTGATGTATTGGTCAAAGCCCTGAATTTGGTACACGAGTCCATATCTGATAATGAAAGAGAAAATATTGTTTTCTTGTTTGCTGGTCATCTCGCAGATTCAATTTTGTCCTCAATACCTTTTACTTCATATAATTTAGGCTATGTAGATTATACTAATGAATTGCCTGCGATATTTAATTGCGCCGATGCCTACATCAGTCCATCTATTCAAGACTCTGGACCTTATCTGGTAAATTTATCCATAGGTGCAGGCTGTCCTGTAATTTCATTTAATATTGGAGTAGCCAAAGATTTGGTTTGTGATGGTATTTCTGGTTATAAGGCAAATAATGTTACAGCAGCAGAATTGTCTGAATGTATACTGAAATTCAATAATATGGATAAAAAAGAAAGGATTGGAATGAGAGATAAATGCAAAGAAATAGCAGGTTCTGAGCTAAATTGGGATGATTTTTTTAATGGAATTTTAAATTAGATATTATTTATTTTTATTATGATTGAATTAACAATTGTCACAATAGCTAGATATAACGATGCTGATTTAGATCGGACCATTAAATCTATTGATTATTCATTCGGCAATTTTTTGAGATGTGGACGAGTAGATAACGTTGTTGTTTGTGCTGAAAAACTTTCTTCTGAAAAAAATAAAGAAGGCAGGAGCTTGTACTATTCTAAACCCAATGGTATTTATAATGCCATGAATGTGGGACTTTCAAAAGCAACAGGGAAATGGGTCTGGTTCTTGAATGCTGGTGATGTAGCTAACGAAGGAATTTGTGAAGAGCTATTGTTACTCTTAAATGAAAGTGAATCTCAATTATTGATGACTGGTATTATAGCTGTAAATGGTGCGGATGAACGCAAAGTTTTCGGTAAGATGACTTCACCACATCCGGGTACTTTTTGCAATACATTGCAATTGAAGGCAATTAATGGTTATCGAGAAGATTTTAAAATTATTTCTGATCGAGTTGCTTTTGACACATTAAGGAAAAAAAATATTAAAATTGAAAAGTCCAATTTAGTTGTAGCTAAATTTTATGAAGATGGTATTAGTTCTAGTGAAGAAGGAATAAAAATTAAGAAAAAGGAATGTTTAAAGCACGCTTTTGAAAGACCTTTTGATTTATTAAGATGGTTTAGATACTTTAGAAACTAAGATATGAATTTTGACATTGTAATTCCTGTATATAATAAAGCAACTACCATTGGCGAACTTGTGGATCTCCTTTTAGAGTCATCCTTTTTTGTTGGGAAAATAATTCTTATTGATGACTGTTCTACTGATAACTCTTATGAAATTATAAGTAGTTATATGGAACAGTATGCAGGTGTTGTTATTTCTAAACGATTAGAGTGCAATAGTGGACCACAAGTTGCTCGAATGTATGGAGCCTCATTGTCTGATAAAGATTGGGTTATGTTTATCGATGGCGATGACTTGGTTGAAACGGTTAGTTTTCCAAAAATTAACGAGATTCTTTGTCAAATCCCATCATCTGTAAATTTGTTATATGGACATACGGAAGTTTTTCGAAATGGTATTTCGAAAAGAAATAGCATAAAGCTTTTAAAAGAAACAAGGTTTAGCTCTTTAATTAATCTATTAAAAATGCCTTCTCCTACGATGTCTGGTATTGTTGTTCATAAGAGTATTCTTAAACTCATGGATATTAAGAACTGCGAATGGGGGGAGGATCTTATCTTTTATGTTCGAGCAATTAAGGAAGGTGATTTTATATATATACCTAAGACCGTTGGCATATATAGGCAAGAAGAACAAGGTAGAGGGGTCGGTGGAGGAACTTTAAAACGTAGGATTAAATTTTTATATTTATTAAAGGATGCTTGTTATTCTAAGGGATCTACAATATCTTCTATGGCATTTTGGATGTATTGGTGTTTACGTGTTATGGCTGCCTGGGCTATGAAAAAGATTAAAACTAATGCTTAAATTTCTAAGAACTTTTTTATTTTTTCCATCAATAACTTTTTCGTTGTTGACAGCAGAGGTCTTTCCTTGGGCAATTATCTATTCATTGTATGTTAGGAGGCGAATCTTCAAAATAGAGTTTTTATTATTAGTTTATTTTTTAGTTGCCGCATTAGCTGCTATTTTTTATTCCTATTATGTCGGGATCGAAAATGATGTAATTCGCTCGCTATTAGCTTATATTAACCCTATTTTGATCTTTATCACTATTTTAAATGTTAAAACAAAAGAAGCTGATAAACTTATGGGATTAGTGAAAGGGCTATTCATATTTTTAACGGTTTTAGGTGTTTTACAATTTTTAAACTTGATATCATGGTTGCGGCCAGTATTTGACCTTCTTTTGACACGAGGTTCAACAAGTTCATTTGGTTTGGGGAGAGGAGTTTCTCTTCTTTCAAGCGAGCCTTCTAGGGCTGCTTATGAGTATTTATTTGTCTACTTTTGTTATAGATGTTCGTTAGATACCAATAAATTTAAATTGTTTTTTCTAGATTTATGTGTCAGTATTTTTGTTCTAATTGTTATACGTTCTGCAATGGGAGCATTTTTTTTAATAGCATTTTGGGGTGTTATTTATAATACAAGATTGTTTAAATATTTGGTATTTGTAATACCAGTAATTATTTTGGTGGGATTTACGAAATCCGATAGTCGTGCAATTCAAATATTAAGTTCGATTTTTACACAAGACTCTCTTGAAAGTATGGGCTACTTGATTATGAGTGCATCTGGATTTCGTCTTATTTCGCAATATGCTGGGTTTAAATATGGATTCGATCATATATGGGGAGGTGGAGTTGGTTTATGGAGGAAAACAGCCCAAGAAGCTCTATACAATACTGGTATGGATCCGTCTAAATTAACATATTTTGTAGAAAATTATCAGGGTCAGTTTGCATCTGTTCGACCATCAACATTCATGTCTAGTTTTATGTTGGATTTTGGATTTATTGGTGTATTAATTCTTGGATTGTTCTTCATATGGGTGTTAAAAGAAAAGGTTAATTATAATATGAAATTCTTCATGTATTTTGCTCTTTTTTTGTTTTCGATTTTTTTTATCTCAGATACTGGAAATCCTATCCCCTGGATTTGCTTTGCTATTATTATTAGGAATCTTTATTGTGATAAAGATACGAGTGGTAGTTTAAATTTAATTTTACAGAAAAATTAGAAAGTTATATTATATGAAAGTACTAATTTCTATTATTACCCCATCTTATAATTCTTCAAAAACTATTGAACAGACTATTATTAGTGTGTTGAAACAAAGTTATGAAAATTGGGAGTTGATTATTATTGATGATAAATCGACAGATTACTCCGTGAAAATAATTCAAAAATATGCAGATCTAGATTCTAGAATAAAGTTATTGAAAAATAAAATTAATTCAGGAGTTGCATATTCAAGAAATATTGGATTAGATCATATAAATGGGAATTATGTTTGTTTTCTGGATTCAGATGATTATTGGGATTCTGATAAATTAGAAGTTCAAATTAAAGAAATGTTAAATAATAACCTGTCAATTCTGACGTCTTCATATCAAGAGGTTAATTTAGAAAATATATTTGTTGGGAATCCTATTGAAGTTCCCGACAAAACAACTTATAAATCTTTGTTAAAAACAAATTCTATTCCATGTTTGTCTGTTATGTTTGAATCTTCGATAGCAAATAAATATCGATTTAAAAAGATTGGACATGAGGATTATGTATTTTGGTTAGAGGTATTAAACGATGGTTATACTGCTCATGGTTTAAAAAAGGTTTTAGCTTATTATCGGGTAGGTAACAGTTCTTTATCCTCTAATAAATTTAAAGCAGCTACATTTCAATGGAATATATATAGAAAAGAATTAGGTTTTAGTATACTAAAATCAGTTTATTATTTTGGGTTCTACTCATTCTTTGCTATAAAAAAACATATTATATGAAAAATATTTCACTAATAGGAGCTTCGGGCTTTGTTGGAACACGCTTGATTGATATTTCCAAAAAGGAATTTTGTATTTCAATTTTGGATAAAAATCCATCAGAAAAACATTCCGAGATTGTAACAATTGGAGATGTTCGTGATCAAAAATTCTTAAATGAAAATTTGAAGAATCAGGATACCGTTGTTTTATTGGCAGCAGAGCACCGAGATGATGTGAGTCCCGTGAGTTTGTATTTTGATGTGAATGTACAGGGAACTAAAAATGTATTGGAAGCCATGGATAAGAATAGGATGAAAAATATTATTTTTACTTCTTCTGTTGCGGTTTATGGTTTGAACAAAACCAACCCGAATGAAGAACATCCAGCTGACCCCTTTAATCATTATGGCAAAAGCAAATGGCAGGCCGAAGAAGCTTTAAGGGAATGGTTTCAAAAAGATCCAGAAAACAGATCACTTACTATTGTTAGACCAACGGTAATATTTGGAGAAAACAATAGAGGGAATGTTTACAATTTATTGAAGCAAATTGCATCAGGTAAGTTCTTAATGGTTGGTAAAGGGAATAACAAAAAGTCCATGGCATATGTCGGGAATATAGCTGCTTTTATAAAATACCAATTGGAGAATATTAAGCCAGGTTACCAGGTGTTTAATTATATTGATAAACCTGATTTCAGTATGAATGAATTAGCTTCTCAGGTTGAGACTAGCTTGAATAAACACATTCCTTCCACTCATGTTCCATATTGGTTAGGAATGTTGGGAGGAATTGGTTTTGATGTGCTTTCATTCATTACTCGTAAGAAATTTTCAGTAAGCTCTGTTCGAGTGAAGAAATTTTGTGCAACCACTCAATTTGATGCATCTAAGGCGCATTCAAATGGTTTTAAAGCACCATATACTCTAGGCGAGGGATTAGATAATACATTGCAA
Source organism: Marinifilaceae bacterium (assembly GCA_016744515.1). Taxonomy (GTDB): domain Bacteria; phylum Bacteroidota; class Bacteroidia; order Bacteroidales; family Marinifilaceae; genus Ancylomarina. The sequence continues at coordinate 16,571 of JADGEF010000086.1, forward strand.
TACGAATTTGTAAATAACAAAGAATAACAAATATGTCAAAAAAAGTAGCATTAATCACCGGAGTAACCGGCCAGGACGGAGCCTATTTAGCTGAGTATTTATTAAAAAAAGGATATATCGTTCATGGAATGAAACGTCGTTCATCTTTGTTCAATACGGATAGAATTGACCATCTTTATCAGGATCCACATGTAGAGAACCGTAATTTTATTCTGCACTATGGCGATTTGACTGATTCGATGAATATTACCCGTATTATTAAGGATATCGAACCAGATGAAATCTATAATTTAGCTGCCATGTCTCACGTAGCTGTAAGTTTTGAGACACCTGAGTATGTAGGTAATGCAGATGGTTTGGGTACACTTCGTATTTTGGAAGCTGTACGATTGTTGGGTTTAACAGAGAAAACTCGTATTTATCAGGCATCTACTTCAGAATTATATGGTTTGGTACAGGAAGTACCACAAAAAGAAACGACTCCATTTTACCCACGTTCACCATATGCTGTAGCTAAAATGTATGCTTACTGGATTACAGTAAACTATCGTGAGGCTTATAAAATGCACGCATCAAATGGTATTTTATTTAATCATGAGTCGCCAATTCGTGGGGAAACTTTTGTAACCCGTAAGGTAACCCGTGCTATGAGTCGTATCGCCTTGGGTATGCAGGAAGAATTATTTTTGGGTAACCTAAGCTCAAAACGTGATTGGGGTCATGCTAAAGATTACATTCGTGCTATGCACGCTATTCTTCAGCAGGATGAACCTTCAGATTATGTGATTGCAACAGGAATTACGACTACTATTCGTGATTTTGTTCTTTTGGCAGCTAAAGAAGCAGGTTTAACTATTAAATTCCGAGGAGAAGGTGTAGAAGAAAAAGGACATTTAGTAGCTGTTGACGAAGCTTTGTTTACTGAAAGAGTCGGAGAGCAATACTTAAGTCAAATTATCGAAAAGGTAAAAAGTCAAACAGTCATTGTAGGCGTTGATCCTCAATATTTCCGTCCAACTGAGGTTGATTTATTGATTGGTGATCCAACAAAATCGAATACGGTATTGGGTTGGAAACCAGAATACGATCTAGCAGGTTTGGTTGAAGACATGATGCAATCGGATATCAAATTGTTCAAGAAGGATGCTTACCTAAAAGAAGGTGGGTATCAGGTGATGAATTATTTTGAGTAAATGATACAAATTGTTACGAATTTAAAGAGTCCACAAATAGACACAAACATAAATCTAATATAATCACAAATGAACTCTAATGAATTTCCGCTTAAAGAAGAATGTTATCAAATTATTGGTGCATGCATGGCGGTTCATTCTGAATTGGGTTGTGGTTTC